>CABSMD010000099.1 GCA_902478725.1 uncultured Clostridia bacterium | reverse complement strand
CAGCAGGCAGCCAGCCCGCCGCTTTTTTGCCTCTTGCACCATCGTCTGAAACGATTATACCATTGGACATTTTCAAAGTCAATGGTATTTTTCACTTGTAACACAACTGTAAACAAATAAAACGGCCTGTGTTCAAACGGTTTACAGGGTTGTAACAAGCGCTTTACAGATTGATGTCGGCACCTGGATTTTTTGAATAACAGACATCAATTTTATTTCATTATACCATAAGCTTGTCAGATTTGGCAAGTCATTTTCAAATATTTATTTTGTGGCAAAAACTAACTTTTTAAAATATTCTTTACTCTTTCTATAATATATGTTATTATAATAGATAAATTGTCTAAGTTTTTTAAAAGGAGGGATTTTATGGCAGCCAGAAAAAAGAAGAACGACAGTGGTCTGCTGTTATATAAGGATAAGCCGCTTATCAGAAAGGGCAATATTCTTTATTATGGTAATCCGCAGGATAAATACATCATCATGATCACCGAGAACAGGACCGAAACGGTCAACGGTCTGGCGGTAGCAACCGATGTAACGGTATCTTTACAGACAAACCACACCGGCGGACGGGGCAGGGAAAAGATTATCAAACAGGTGGAGCGCGAGGGCCTCTACCGCGCGTTGGACATCGCCGTCGTTTGGCTGGAGGACGCGCTCGAGGACGACCAATAATACTAAAAATGAAAACGGTCTGTTGTCAATTTCAAACTTAGGGGTTGACAGCAGGCTGTTTTTATATTAAAATGTTACACGATGTTTACAAATTGGTTTCCGTTTTGTTACTGAAATCATGTGAGCATCCTTACGAAAGAAAAGCCCGCCTGTTGAGTGGGCGAAAATCGGGGGTACAAAATGAAACAAATGATGAGACTGGCCGCTGTTTTGGCGGTCTGTGCAGTCATGGTGCTGTCCGCTGTAACGGTTTACGCGGGCAACGCGGTGGGAATCGTAGCGGGCGACGTGGTAAACGTGCGCAGCGGCCCTTCCACGGAGCATGCGGTGGTCGGCCAGCTTACCCGCGGAACGGTAGCGGATGTAGACGGCTATGAAAATGGTTGGTACCATATCAACTGCAATGGCATCAGCGGCTGGATGATCGGAGATTACATCAGTGTCCGGGAGGTCAGCGATGCGAACCGGTACGCCGACCGCAGTGTTGGACAGAGAATTGCCGAATATGCCAAGGGCTTCGTGGGTACGCCTTATGTATACGGCGGGACTACGCCGGCGGGATTCGATTGTTCCGGCTTTACCCAGTATGTTTTCGGGCAGTTTGGGTATTCCATCAACCGCATCGCGGCAGACCAGGGCAGCAATGGTCTGTGGGTGGCAAGAGAAAACATGACGGCCGGTGATCTGATGCTGTTTACCTCTCCTGGCTGCACGGCGATCAATCATGCCGGCATCTATGTGGGCGGCGGAATGATGGTTCACGCCGCGCAGAACGGGCAGGGTGTGAAACTGAGTGATATTAACACGGACTACTACATAAGGAATCTGGTCGTCGTCAGAAGGATTGCATATTAAACAACGAATCAATCGGTAAATCGAGCGCCTGCAGTTTGGGCGCTCCTTTCTTTTATGGGTGGGGTTGCAATGAAACGTCCAATGGTTTGGGTCTGTCTGAGTTACCTGTATGGAATCATGGTTTGGTTAAGCGGCGTAAATCCGGGTGTCGGGCTTTTAGGCGCGCTACTTGTGCTGGCTGCCGTCTCCCTCTATTACAAACGGGCGGCCTATCTCTTTTTGATTCTCGCCGTTTTGTTTGCAACGATCCATCTTTGGACGTACCAGAAAAGATACATTCAGCCGACCAACGCACTGCACGGCCAGACGGTTACGTTCGAAGGGCGGATTGTGGACATTCCGTCAGAGAAAAATGAAAACAGTTCTACCTATAAAATAAGACCAAGCTTTGTCAGCGCCGGCGAATACCGTTACCTTATCCACGGGAGGATGCAGATCAGTGCAGCGCCTGGGTTTCAGCTCGGTGAAACGGTCAAGGGTACCGCTATGGTGGAGGCGGCGGGACGGATTAAGCCGCAGAACAGCTTCGATTACGGAAACTACCTCAAAGGCAAAGGGGTTTACCTGATCGGCTACGCCGAATCGCTGGAGAAAACGGCGGATGCAAGCCACACCCTCCTTGACCGTGCCGTCCTGCTCCGGCAAAGGATCATAGACACCATCCGCGACTACATCCCCGCGCCAAGCAAGGGCCTGCTGATTGCCATGTCGACCGGCGACAAATCTGAGCTGAACGAGAAACAAAAAAATGTTTTCTCCAGAACCGGAACGTCGCACGTAATGGCGGTATCCGGTCTGCACGTCTCCATTCTGACCGGCTTTTTGATCGGCCTGCTCCAGCTGCTGCGCATAAAGAGGCGGCCGGTTTCCATCCTTTGCATCCTGGTTCTGCTTTGCATTATGCCGGTCATGGGCTTTACGCCGTCGGTGGTCCGCGCCTGTATCATGGGGATGATACTCATGCTGGCCGACTGTGTCCTGGCGGAAGCCGACCCGATCAATTCCCTGGCGGTCGCGGCCGTCGTGATCCTGGTGGTCCAGCCCTATGCGATATTGGATGTAAGCTTTATCCTCTCGTTTGCCGCTACGCTCGGCATCCTTCTCTTTGCAAAGCCAATGCGGGAATTTTTGAAAAGGCGCGACGTTTCCGACCGGGCGGCGGGGTTGTTGTCAGTAACCCTGTCGGCATACTTGGCCACCTGCGTCATTATCGCCTATTACTTCAATGAATGTTCGCTGATCTCGCCGCTTGCGAATTTGTTGGCTGTTCCGGTCTTCCCATTGCTTCTTGTCGGCGCTTTTGTGCTGGTGCTGCTCAATATGGTTTTTCCGGCGGGCGCGTCCGTCTTTGCCGTCCTCCTGCACAGGCTGACACTGCTGTTCTATCGGATGCTGGAGGCCTTGGCTGCTCTGCCCTTTTCGGCAGTGTCTGTGCCGACCCCCGGTGTTTTTACCATAGCCGCCTACCTTGCAATCCTCTTATTTTTATATTGCTATGCCCACCGGATCCGGGTAAAGGCTGCCTTTTGTATTATGCTGTCTTTTATTGTTCTCTTTTCCGCCTTTCGTCTGGCGGACGCCCAATATCTGAAAATCACCACGATTGAGGCTGGACGGATCGACAATCTGCTGATCCAACCGGTTGACCGGAGCAACCTCCTGATCGCCGGCTGCATGGTAGATAAACATACATCCTATGCGATATCGTTAAAAAATTTACAGTCGTATTTTAAAAAATCCGGCATAAAAAAGATTGCTATCCTGGTGCTGAGCAATTATAATAAAGATACCATCAGCCTGCTTTCCGATTTGGAGGAGTATATCAAAGGCGGGGTGGTGCTAGGATTTGACAGTGAGGAAGGCGCGGAAGAGGCGCGCCGGACCGCCGAAAGCTGTGGGGCCGCTTTTCGCCTGCTTGACGGAACAAAGGGGATTCGCGCCGGCAAAGACGGCGTCCTACAGGTCACACATGACAAAAGATTTACGCTTTACTCCGCCGAAACGCTGGTTGCACGTATCCTGCCGCCGGATGAGGAGGATACCTATTGCCCATTGGTTAAAAATCTGTTCCGCCGTTCCCTCCTTTTCCATACAAATGGAACGGTACAGGAATATCCGGTGTTATCCAACATGACCGTTTATGTTCGCCGTGGTACGATCAAAAGGCTCAAGACCGGGATTGCCGCATGGTAAGGGCGGCAATCCCCTGCCAATCTTATGATACGAGGGATCGATATGATGAAGGTAAATGAGTTGAAAAAAGAGCTTGCGGACGGGATTGTTCGCAATGCCTATCTGTTTTATGGCGAGGAAGGCTATCTGGTGTTGCATTATATCAACCAGATCAAGGGGCTGCTTCTGCCCGATTCTACCCTGGCGGACTTTAACCTGTCGGTGTTCGACAAGATGGATTTGGAGGCGATCGGCGAATGTATCAAAACGCCTCCGGTGTTTGCCGAGCGCAAACTGCTGATCGTCAAGGATACCGGGCTGTTCAAAACGCCCCGGGCCGCCGACAAGGAATATTGGGAGGCGGCGCTTTCCGACATCCCGCCCTATTTATGCGTCCTGTTCGCGGAGGCGGCGATCGATAAGCGGCAAAAAAAGCTGCTTTCCCTCGTCGAAAAAAACGGCGCGGTGGTGGAATTCAAGTACATGGAGGAGGCACAGCTGAAGTCCTGGATGAATATCCTCATTCGCCAGCGCGGCAAAAAGATCACGGTAAAAAATATGGATTACCTCCTCTCCTGTTGCGGTACCCGGATGGAGCATATCGAACATGAGGTGGACAAGCTCTGCAATTATGTTGAAGGGGAGGCCATCGATAAACGGCAGATCGATGAGCTGGTCGCAAAGCCGGTGGAAAACAGGATTTTCGACCTGGCGAACGCGATATTGCAAAAGCGGGCAAACACCGCCTTTGCCATCCTGCACGACCTGAAATCGCTGCGGGAAAGCCCGGTCAAGATCGTCAGCATCCTCTCCAAAAATTTCTGCGATATCTATAAGGTAGCCAAAGCGACTGCGCCGAGCCCGCAGTCGACCGGCCTGCACCCCTATGTCCTCAAACTGCACCAGCGTACCGCCGCGGCGGTGCCGGAGAAGAAGCTGACGGGGATGATTGCCTTATCCGCATCGGCCGACCTGAAATTAAAATCCAGCGCGGCGGACGAATGGCTGCTGCTGGAGGAATACGTGGCCGGGCTGATGCAGTAGCGTCCGTACTAGGAACAAGAAATAATTTTCATGTGAGCAGTCTTCTTTACCAAAGAAGGCTGTTTTTCTTTCCACTTTTGGAATAGCGCCTTTTGAAACCGGATAAAATAGGAGAATCAAGCATATTCAGGAGGTAACATAGCTATGAGCAAAAAGAAACTGACCATGGACGGCAACACGGCGGCCGCCCATGTGGCCTATGCATTCAGTGATAACGCTGCGATCTATCCGATCACGCCGTCAACCACAATGGCGGAGGTCTGCGACGAATGGGCAGCGCAGGGGCGAAAGAACATCTTTGGCCAGACCATGCAGGTCGCCGAGCTGCAGTCCGAGGCGGGCGCCTCCGGCGCGGTGCACGGCGCGCTTGCGGCCGGCTCCCTCACCACCACCTTCACCGCCTCACAGGGGCTGCTTTTGATGATTCCCAACATGTATAAAATCGCAGGTGAGCTGCTGCCCGCCGTATTTCATGTGAGCGCGCGCACCGTCGCCTCTCATGCCCTCTCGATCTTTGGCGACCATTCGGACGTGATGGCCTGCCGCCAGACCGGTTTTTCCATGTTGGCTTCCTCCTCGGTTCAGGAGGTCATGGACTTAGCGACGGTGGCGCATCTGGCTGCTATCCAATCCAGTCTGCCGTTTCTGCACTTTTTTGACGGTTTCCGCACCTCGCATGAGATTCAGAAGATCGAGCCCGTTCCTTACGAGCTGATGGCCGAAATGGTGGATCATGAGGCAATTGAGCAATTTCGCAAACGCGCAATGAACCCCGAGCATCCCGATCAGCGCGGCACCACCCAGAACCCGGACATCTTTTTCCAAAACCGCGAGGCATCCAACCGCTTTTATCATGAGGTTCCGCAAAACGTCCTGGCCGCCATGGATCTGTTTTACCAAAAGACCGGGCGACGGTACCACCTCTTTGATTATTGCGGCGCGCCGGATGCAGAGCGGGTGATCGTCATCATGGGCTCCGGAGCGGACACGGCGGAGGAAACGGTCTCCTATCTGACTGAAAAGGGCGAAAAGATTGGCGTACTGAAAGTTCGGCTTTACCGTCCCTTCTCCATCCGGCATTTTATGGAGGCGCTGCCGGATACGGTACGCCGCATTGCTGTTTTAGACCGGACCAAAGAGCCAGGCGCGGTTGGGGAACCTCTTTATCTCGACGTGGTCGCCGCGCTTGACCATGCCAAGCGTAACGATATTACGGTGGTAGGCGGCAGGTACGGCCTTGCGTCAAAGGAATTCACTCCGTCGATGGTCAAGGCGGTGTTTGACAACCTCAATGACTCGGCTCCCAAAAATCATTTCACCGTGGGAATAGAGGATGATGTAACCGGGCTTTCCCTGCCGGTTAAAGAAGAGATTGACCCCTCGCCCAAAGACGTGACCCGCTGCCGCTTTTACGGGCTGGGTTCGGACGGTACCGTCGGGGCGAACAAAAACACAATTAAAATCATTGGCGATCACACAGACATGTTTGCACAAGGGTATTTTGTGTACGACTCGAAAAAATCGGGCGGTATCACGGTATCCCACCTGCGGTTTGGCAAGCAGCCGATCAAATCCCCTTATATCTCAGATGTTGTGGATTTTGTCGCCTGCCATAACCCCTCCTATGTCTGCCGTTATAAGATTCTCGACGGCATTCGGCAAGGGGGTACCTTCCTGCTCAACTCCCCCTGGAGCAGCATTGAGGAGCTGGAAGTCAACCTGCCTGCCTCGCTCAAACAAATCATTGCGAATAAGGGCTTAAAATTTTATAACGTGGATGCAATCCGTCTAGCGCAAGAAATCGGTCTTGGCGCGCGGATTAACATGATCATGATGGCGGCCTTTTTCCAGGTAACTAAGATTATCCCGCCGGAGGAAGCGGTAGAGTACATGAAAGAGGCGATTATTAAGTCTTATGGGCGAAAAGGGGAAAAAATTGTTCAGATGAACAATGCCGCTGTAGATGCAGGGCTGAACGGCCTGACTGAGGTGGCGTACCCGGAAAGCTGGAAAACCACAAAGGAAGGCGCCGAACCCCTGCGCATCTCCACCACCGACTATTTTGAAAATGTGGCGCATCCGATGCTCTCTTTAGAGGGCGATAAACTGCCGGTGAGCGCCTTCTCGCCGGACGGCGTGGTGGAGGTCGGTACGACCCAGTATGAAAAACGCGGGATTGCGGTCAACATCCCCAAATGGATTCCGGAAAACTGCATTCAGTGTAACCAGTGCGCCTACGTCTGTCCGCACGCCTGTATCCGTCCCTTCCTGATGGATAAAGCCGATACGGTACCGGGTAGTTTTGTCACCCTGGACGCGCTTGGCAAGGCATATGAAGGCAAACGCTTCCGCATTCAGGTCAGCCCGCTTGACTGTACCGGCTGCGGCAACTGTGCGGATATCTGCCCGGCCAAGCAAAAGGCGCTGGTGATGGAGCCGTTCGAAGACCGGATCGGCATAGAGGAGCCTAACTGGGATTACGCCGCCAAGCTGCCACGTCCCGACATTGCCGTGTCCACCAAAACAGTCAAGGACTGCCAGTTTGCAAAACCCCTGTTCGAATTCTCCGGTGCCTGTGCCGGCTGTGGGGAAACACCTTATGTCCGGCTGGTTACCCAGCTCTTTGGCGACCGGATGCTGATTGCAAACGCCACCGGCTGTTCCTCGATTTATGGCGGCAGTATGCCGTCCAACCCCTATACCATCAACTATGACGGCCATGGCCCGGCCTGGGGTAATTCTCTGTTTGAGGACAACGCGGAGTATGGGTATGGCTTCCACCTGGCGCTCAACCAGCGGCGGGAACGCCTGGAATTGCTGATGAAACGCTTTTTAGAACAGCCCTGCTGCGAAGAGCTTGCAGAGGCGATGGAAGACTGGATTCAAAACAAGGAAGTTGCGGAAGGTTCTCGCAAAGCGGGCAACCGTCTGCGTGAGCTCCTCCCGCAAAAAATCAAAACTGCCAATGGGGAAACAAGCCAACTGTTACAGGAAATCTACAGCTTGAAGGATTTGTTTACCAAAAAATCAATCTGGATGATCGGTGGGGACGGCTGGGCCTATGACATCGGCTACGGCGGGCTGGATCATGTAATCGCAAGCGGGGCGGATGTCAACCTTTTGATTCTGGACACCGAGGTGTATTCCAACACCGGCGGGCAATCGTCAAAGGCCACCCCGCGCGGCGCGGTCGCCAAGTTTGCCGCGGCGGGCAAGCGCACCAAAAAGAAGGATTTGGGACTCATGGCCATGAGTTACGGCTATGTTTATGTCGCCAGTGTGTCGATGGGCGCAAACAAAAAGCAGCTGCTTGACGCGCTGCACGAAGCGGAAAGCTATCATGGCCCCTCCATTATTTTGGCTTACGCGCCCTGCATCAGCCATGGCATCCTAAACGGAATGGGGAAATCGCTCAACGAGGAAAAGGAGGCGGTGGAGTCCGGCTACTGGCTGTTGTACCGCTATAACCCCACCTTAAAGGAACAGGGAAAGAATCCGTTGATTCTGGATAGTAAGGAACCCGTCATGGAGATCGAGGACTTCCTAAAGGGTGAGATCCGGTTCACTTCTTTGATGAAACAAAATCCGGACGAAGCGGACCGTCTCTTCCGGCAGGCAAAGCAGGAAGCACAGGACAGGTATCAATATTATAAAAGAATGGCAGAGGCGACCGAGTGACAAAAGCAAGGCCCGGTACACTTTTGTGTACCGGGCCTTATTTTATATCTTATTCGCCAAGCGGGTTGATTCCATAACATAAACTCTATTGAACACAAAGCAACTCTCTTTTCCCTGAATCAAACTTCGGAACCTGTCTCTTATACACATCTGACGCTGCCGACGAAGAGGATAGTGTAGA
>CABSMD010000098.1 GCA_902478725.1 uncultured Clostridia bacterium | reverse complement strand
TGGCAAAACCGGTTTATGGAGAAGCAAAGTCCTTTGCAGTTACCGAAGTATAATTTTACAGCTATATCCAGGACAGCCAAATGATCACTTGGCTGTCCTGGTTTGTTTTGGAAGGGGATAATAATATCTTCCAATAGATTGTGAAAAACAGCAAATTTATTCTATATTTATACCACAGCATTCCTTTACTTTCTTGCTGTTTATTTTTATAATAAAACAGTAGGTTAACGTCATCTTTTCATGAAGGAGAAATATTGGATATGAGCTTAGAAAATCGGATTCGCCCTGTTCCATCCAAAATGCCCACCCGGCAACAGCAGGAACAGATGAAACGCAGGTTTGGTATGTTTATTCACTTTGGAGTCAACACCTTTGCCAATGTGGAATGGTCGGACGGCGCGTTTCCCGCTAAAGACTACAGGCCCAGTGCGATCGACGCGGAGCAATGGGTCAGGACAGCTTACGAGGCGGGGATGAATTATATCATTATCATCGCAAAGCATCATGACGGTTTTTGCCTGTGGCACACCGACACCACCTGCTATGGCGTGAAGGACTCCGGAAACACCACCGATGTGATTGCACAGGTTAGCCGCGCCTGCCAAAAATATGGGCTGAAGCTGGGGTTGTATTATTCCCTTTCCGACCGCAACACACCCCAGTACCAATTGGATTTTGAGAGCCAATATATTCCATATATGTTTGAGCAAATTGAAGAGCTGCTTGATGGACGGTATGGTGAGATTGCCGAACTATGGCTGGACGGCGGCTGGGAAAAACCATGCGCTCAATGGCGGCTGGACGAGCTGTACCACATGGCAAAGACCTTACAGCCATCCTGCCAGATCGGTATCAATCAGACGGTCGGCGACCACTATGACCGGGCGGAGTTCCCGTCGGAGCGATACCGTCCGGAGAATTACCAATATGGCGATCCCCTGGGGCGGTTCCCCTCTGATTTCCGCTTGTGGGATCCATACATGTGCAAAAGGGACGATCCCAAGATCTATACTTTTGAAGGACAGGAGTATTACATGCCGTTTGAAATGACGATCTGTTCGCGAGGAGGCATCAGCTGGTTCTATTCGGACGTCTATGAGCAAAAAGGCTTTCTTTCGTTGGAAGAGACGGTTGAAAATTGTAAAATTCTGTTTGAACAGGGGAATATGGCGGTTATTAACCTCCCGCCGAACACCGATGGGCGGTTGACCGAGGGTGATATCTCCCAGCTGATGCAGATTGCCGACGGGCTTGGCATTCGCCGTAAGCCTGTTGCAATACATACAGAGTTCATAGAAAAGGAGTTGGTAATGTGAAGAAGTATCTATCGTTGTTGCTGGCCATGCTATTGGCAGTAGGCGGCCTGACGGTGCTGGCACAGTCTGTTCCGTCACAAAAAAGCGCCCCGGTCGTGGATTTTTTTGACCATGAGTCCGGGATCGGTTTCACTGCCGGCAGCGCCGCGGGGACGGCGTTTACGCACGAAACCAAAACCACAGGCGACAGGAGCAAGTACACCCAGATCGTTACGACCGGTGTTGATTATAGCTTATACTATTATCCGGTCAACATCTTGGGCAACGGCGAAGGGCTGACGGGCGTTTCCATGTATGACTGGGATTTTATCGCCAGCGCAAACGCCGCCCGTTTAACACCGACGTTTATCATCAATGGGACGGATGGGAGCACCTTTTATTCCCCAAATCTGTTCCATTTTACAGCGAACGACGTCAACGGTATCGCGATCGATACCGCTGCCTGGTACCGTATCCGCATGAGGGTGGATCTGCCCAACGGTACGTTTGACATGGCGATCTACAAGCTCAAGGAGGATGGTACGTTGGGCGAAAAGGCCGGCGAAAAGCGGAACTTGGGCCTGGGTAATCTGACCGACGCACAGAAGGCCGGCAAAATGACCCGTATCCGTCTGATGCCGACGGCAACCGGCGGCGCAATCGGGTTTGACAACTTTGTTTCGTACAACACAGATATCAACACTGCTTCTTTCACCGTCAGCCAGGGCGGCAGCGTCATGGTGGGGGAGATGGACATTACGGCAGATTCCCTCGGTATCGCCCGCGAAGCCGCGGTTGCCGCGGACGAGGACCTGACCTTTTCGGTACAGTCGGAGGATGGCTACGAGCTGGATTCGGTGCTGATCGGCGGCGAGGACAAAACGAGCCTGTTTGTGGATGGAAAAACTGCCTCGGCAGGAAGACTCACAGACGCAACGCAGGTCTCGGTGGCCTTCCGTCAGGACGAAGCAGCGGCGCCCATTGTCTCCCATGTGAGGATCACGGGCGAATGTACGCAAGGAAACGTATTGTCGTTTACTTACTCTTACTTTGACGCAAACGGCGATCCGGAGGATGAGACCCGCCTGGAGGTGGTTTGGCAATCCTCCCCCGATGGAGGGGGTAACTGGACGGATATTACCGGAGCGCAGGATAAAACCCTGACTTTGGATAGCGGACTGGTGGACAAGTATATCAGGGTTTTGGTTACTGCTTATGCACAGGAGGAGCCGTTTGCAAGCAATGTGGCGGAATCCGACAGTGTGGGACCGGTTACAAGGCGGACGTTCAGCCCAAGCATCCTTTTGGGCAGCACGGCGGTCGATTTCCAGGATTACAATACCGGGGTCGGTTTTACGGCGGGGCTTGCCGACTGCTCGGATTTCACTCATGAAACGAAAACAATCGGGGATAGGAGTAAATATCTCTCGATCAAAACCAATTCGGTGCGGTATGACCTCTTCCATTACCCGATCAATATTTTGGGAGACGGAAAAGGACTTTACGGAGTGTCCTCCTTTGATTGGGATATCAAGACCAACGTGGGGGCCACGCAGCTGACGCCGACCTTTGTTTTGAACCGGCGTCATCCACAGACAGAAAACGGAGATGCCACCGTATACACACCGAATCTATTCCGCATCAACGCGATGGATATCAATAATATCGGTATCCGAACGGATAGCTGGTACCGCCTGCACCTGACGGTCAACATGACGGCCGGAAGTTTTGATATGGCGGTATACCGCCTCAATGAGGACGGAACCTTGGGTGAAAAGGCGGACGAGGCGAAAAATCTTGGTATGGGACTCACATTCGACGATGACCTGTACGCGGGAAACATCGGCCGGATCCGCGTGATGCCGACTGCGGCGGGGACGCCGGTCTCGCTGGATAACTTTATCTCATACAGCGCTGCGGTCAACCCTGTAACCTTCACGGTGGGCAAGGGCGGCGCGGTCTCGTTTGACAACGGCTATATTACCAAGGATTCCGTCGCGCTCGAACGCCAGGTCTCGTTTGCCGAGGATGAGGAAGTTGCGTTTTCTATCGTAGCGGAGGAGGGCTATTCCATCGGACAGGTATTGATGGACGGCGTTGATAAGACCGGCCTGTTCACCGGACTGGAGCAAAAAGTGTCGCTTGGCACGATCAACGAACCCGCTAATATTTCAGTAACCTTTGTCTACACGCCTACGGCGCCTGTCGTTTCAAACGCGGTAGTAAGCGGCGCGACGGCGGAAGGACAGCGTATCACCCTGAATTACGATTATTATGACGAGAACGACGATGCGGAGGATATTTCCCGCCGGGTAATCAAGTGGCAGACGTCCGATGATGGCGAGACCGGCTGGACCGAGATAGCGGAGGGAAGCGAGGATACGTTAGTACTGGATAAAGCGCTGGTAGGAAAATATATCCGCGCGGTACTGAAAACCTATGCTGTGGAGGAACCGTCTGAAAGCAACGAGATTACATCGGACGTGATCGGGCCGGTCAAGGGCGGCCGGATGGAGCCGCAGGCGAAGGGCGTAACGCTGGGCGGCAGCGCGCAGGTGGGCGGAACGTTCACGGTATCCTATACCTATGAAAAGCCGGATGACGGCGCCGAAGAGGGCGGAACCTATGCCATATGGGAAGCCGCGGATATCGCGGACGGCCCCTATACAGGGCTGGCGGACAGCCGGGAGACCGCATTACAGCTGACGGCTGCACACCGTGGAAAATATATCCGCGCAACAGTATATCCTGTTGACCAGAACGGATTGGTCGGAGAAGGCGTTGTTTCAAACGCAATCAAGATCGCCTCCAATCTCAGCTATTTTGTATCGACGGACGGCGACGACAACAACAACGGATCTTTGGAGGCGCCGTTTCGGACGCTGGAAAAGGCGCGGGATACCCTGCGTACCGTCGCTTTGCCGGAGGGCGGCGCAACAGTATACGTAAGAGGCGGTACCTACGACCTGGAGCAGACCTTTTTGCTGAACGAGGAGGATGGCGGCAGAGAGGACGCGCCGATCGTGTACCGGAACTATCAGGATGAACGGGTGGTGATCAGCGGCCATACCGACATTGATTATAAGAAATTCAAGAATGTTGAAGGCAAGATGAAGGATAAGCTCAAATCCGCTGAGGCGCAGAAGAATGTCATGGTCGCCGACTTAGACGAGATCGGGGTAGGCGATGTGGCGGAATACCCCATCATAGGCGCGGATTCGGTGATCAAGACGCCAATCATCATTTTTGACGGCGAGGTCATGCACCTCTCCCGTTGGCCGAACAGCATCTATAGTTCTGAATGGCCGACCTTCTACTGCGCGCCGAAGCAAGAGGGATATCAAGGAACAAACCCCGGCAACGAAGAGTATGACGATGCGAAGGCGTTCACGGTACAGTACGACGACAGTGTCACGAAGGAAGCCGCGGACTGGAGCGTGAACCTAAACGAGATCATCGCGGAAGGGTATTGGAAGTATGATTGGTACTCCGCGGCGCGTTATGTCACACTGAATAAAGAGAAGAACCAGATCACCGCCCGCGAAGACCGCAATACCCAGTATGGCGTGATGAGAAAAGAGCACCGCACCTTCCGTTTCTGGAATGTGTATGAGGAGCTTGACGAACCGGGCGAATGGTACATTGACCGTGCAGACAAAAAGCTTTATATCTATCCTTTGACCAACAACCCAGACGCGAAAATCGAAATGTCAAGGTCAAATTTTGACCTGATTTCGATGAACAATACCTCTTATGTAACCCTGTATGGCATTGAGGTTGCAGGCGGCCAGCAAAACGGCGTCGTCATAAACGGCGGAACCAACAATGTGATCGATAACTGCGAGCTCCGCGGATTTGAGTACAAGGCTGCGGATTTTAAAAACGTGTACAACAGCGGGATCAAAAACAGCACTGTGTCATATACCGGAATCGGTGCGATCAACTTAGTCGGCGGCGATGAGCAAAATTTTGTTTATGGCAACAATTTTGTTAGCAATTGTACGATTCACGATTTCTCCCTGCTCAAGCAAAGCTATTCGCCGGCGGTCGACTTACAGGGGATCGGCAACCGGGTGAACAACAATGAAATATACAACACCCCACACCAGGCCATCCAGTTCTGGGGCAGCATGCATGTGATTGAGAACAATGTCTTGCACGATGTCTGCCTAAACGCCGCCGACATGGGGGCGATCTATACCGGACGGCGGCATCAGGATCACGGTACCGTGATACGCTACAATCATTTTTATGACGTGGGAAATCCGTTGTCAAGGACGTATAGCCCCTGCTGTACCTTCTTTGACGACGGCAGCAGCGATGTGTCAGTACACGGCAATGTATTCGGCCCGGGCGTTGCCTCCTGTGAGGTGAACAAGATATTCCGCGGACAGCTCAATTCCTACACCAACAACCTGTTTATCGATGCGCCGACTACCTTATATATGGCGTCGGTATCGACAGACCAGTGGAGAAAGGATTTGCTGAATTCGGCAACCGTCGGTCTGGTAAACACAAACGAACAGTATACCTCGCGCTGGCCATGGCTGGCGCTCACCACCAAGGAAAACATGGAGTCGAATCCGGATTCTGTCGTTCATCACGGCAATACGTTCACTAAAAATATAGTGGTCTATATGGATGAACAGCCAAGCGAAGAACATGGCGGATACTGGTATAAAGCAGGTTACACGCCGTACAATCCGACCGGCATCAAGGATAATAAGGTGTATTCCAAGTCGGACTCGAATAAGGCGCTGTTTGTGGACTATGACGGCGGAGACTATACATTGACAGACAAGGTATACGACGATTATGAAGGCTTTGAGGCGATTCCGTTTGGAGAGATCGGAACAAACGACGGTATGTCAAACCAAAAGCCCCAGGCCGGCAATGTTGAAATTTATGGTAACTTACAGCAGTCTCTCACTCTCTATGGCGCGTATGATTATCATGACGCCGAACGGGACGCGGAGGGGAATTCCGCCTACCGTTGGCTCGTGTCCAATCTGGCAGATGGCGTTTATACCGCCATTGATGGTGCAACCGAAACATCCCTGACCATTACACCGGAGCTGGAAGGAAAGTATGTCAAATTTGAAGTAACCCCGGTATCGGCTGATGGACAAAGGGGCGAACCTGCTCTTTCGGAAGCGTTTGCCGTCATCACCGGCAGGGAAGCCTTAGAATCGGTCATTGTCTCGATTGAGGAACGTCTGGCGGCGGTCACGATCGGAAACAAACTGGGGAATTTTACTGCAGAAGCGGTTGCTCAGATGAAGGAAGCGGTAGAAACGGCAAAGGCGGCTGAGGCGGGGGAGACCGCATTGGCGGCTGCAGCGCTGAACCAGGCCTACCAGAAATTCGCGGACAGCGTTATTACGAAGGAGACCACCACGGGCGACTCCATTGTCATACCTGCCGGATTGCCCAAGGCGAATGTTACGGTGCAAAACACGAGCTGTACCTTCGTATTTGAGGATTCAACAGCGCCCCAGACCACGGCCGTTATGCATACGGATGGAGCGGTATACACTGTCGATATTGCCCAAGGCACGGTGGTTTCTGACGGGAAGCTCACAATCAGCGCGCCGGGTTCGACCGGGGCGGAATTCTTCGGCACGGCAAACGCGGTATTGGTGATAGGCAGCAACGGAGAGACATTTAATAAGCCGGTCCGAATCCTAATGGACAGCCCGTCTTCGGAAACCGTGCTCTATGTTGACGGCAAGAAGGCAAGCGCGGTAACTTATTCGATGGCAGAGGATGCGGCAACCGCCTTAAACGGAAATGTTTACGGAAGGTTTGCGGTGAATGAACAGCAGACAGCCGTTTGGAGTACTGTTGGAGGCGAGTTTGTTTCCGCCTTGTTGCGTGCCCCCTCACCGGAGGCACAGCTTGCGGACCTGCAGGTGGACGGGAAAACGATCAGCGGCTTTAAGAGCACCCGAACAAGCTACCGATACCGCACGGAGGGTTCGCAGATCCCGGTGATCAGCGCAACGCCGCTGGACGAAAACGCCACGATTGAAATCACGCAGCCTTCCTCTTCCGCCGGCAAAGGCAGGGTTACGGTAATATCGGAGGACGGCTTGGTCACATTGACTTACACTATAACCTTCTATCAGGAAGACGTAACGGCCACCGTCCCGTCTTATCAAGGAAATTCCGGAACGGATACTACCGGTCATAACACTTCGGGCAGCGGTTTAATACTGGGAAATGATACAACAAAGACTTTTGTTGATATAGTAGGGCATTGGGCGAAGGATGACATCGAAGCCATGGCAGCGAAGGGAATCGTGTCCGGTGTAACCGACACAGTATTTGAGCCGGATCGCGCTGTAACGCGCGCGGAGTTCGCCACCCTAATTTCCAAGGCGCTTGGCCTGTCGAGCAGTGTACCGGCAGGATTTTCCGATACGTCAGAGAATGAATGGTATTACCCATATGTGAATGCCGCGGCAAATGCGGGACTGATCGTGGGATACGACGGAACCTTTCGGCCGGATGATCTCATCACCCGGGAAGAAATGGCTGTCATCATTGCCAAGACTTATGCGTTCCACGGAGGAAAGCCCGCTGCCGGCGGTATCGGGAAATTTGTGGATATCGAAGAAATCTCCGATTGGGCGAGATCCTATGTAGACACAGCTACAAGCGCAGGATTGATCAGCGGGATGACAGAGGATACCTTTGTGCCGCAGGATAACACGACCCGCGCACAGGCGGTTTCTTTGCTCAAACGTCTGCTTGACATAATTTAGCTTACTTCCATCTCCTTTTTATAGAGCGCGCTGCATGAAATTTCATGCAGCGTGCTTTGCTTTATTCTTTTGACAATCGAGTTAGGAGAAAGCTGTCAAAAATTTTTCAATATATCCCTGCAAAAAGATAATAAAGAAGATAACAGGCAATATATATTTAAAGTAAAAGAGGGATTTTGTCGGGAAGCGAATTCCCTTCCCGCTGTTGGCCTCGTGCAGGAAACTATCCCAACCCCAGCCATACCGGCTGACGCAGAACATCAGATAGACCAGAGCGCCGAGCGGCAGGAGGTTATTGCTGACGATAAAATCTTCTAAATCCAGTATCGTACTGCCCGCCCCCAGCGGAGCAACACCGCTTAACAGGCTAAAACCCAGCGTGCAGGGGAGGGAGAACACAAAAACTACAAAGATATTGACCAAAGAGGCCTTTTTTTTCGACCATCCAAACAAATCGGTCGCGAAAGAGACAATGTTTTCGAACACGGCAATTACGGTTGACAGAGCCGCAAAGCTCATAAAGATAAAAAACAGGCTGCCCCAGAAC
>CABSMD010000097.1 GCA_902478725.1 uncultured Clostridia bacterium | reverse complement strand
TGACATCCGGGAATGGGGGCATGGTACACCCCCTCCCAGCTTTCTCCGTTATCGTGGGAGATTGCCTTGAAGCAGTCGTATCCCAGGAATGAGTTTTCGCGCATGAAGCATACCAATGTACCATCGGGACAGGGCAGGATGGAGGCTTCACACAGGTTATAACGTGGGTCGTCAGCCACCGCAACCCGTTTTGACCATTTGCCGTTATCGCAGTACCAGAGGTTTTGCACCAGTTTTCCGGTTTTCGGGCTTTTGTCTTGGCAGGCAATGATCCACCGGCCGTTCTCCAGCTCCAGGAATTTGTCTGGCACGATCCCTTTTGCCGGAGTTGGATACGGTCCGTCCCAGGTCAAACCATCCGGATCTCCGCGCCAGAGATGGACGGTGCTGTATCGGCCGTCCTCCCCGTTTTCGCACAAATCGCAAAGGATGACCAATGTTCCGTCTCGGCGTTTGGATATACGCGCATTATTGTAGTAACACGAATTTGATCCGGCTTCGGTCAAATAAGTTCGCTCCGACCAGGTTCGTCCCCTGTCATTGCTCCGGCAGAGCGCCAGCCTGCTTTGGTTTCGGTCGCTGTGATGGACGCACTCGGTGAAAATACAGATTAGCTCATCTCTGTCCGTCCGCACCAGATCAGGCCATGCCTGATAAATGCCGTCGTCACGGTTTACAATAAATTTCTCCATTAATCTGCCTCCTTTATATAATATTCTCTTCCGTTGCGAAGATGCGCCCGCATAGCTTGCTCCGCCTCGTCAGGAGATTTGGTGCTTAGTTTTTCCAGCAAAGATGTATGTATGGATAACCCTGTACGAGGAGATACCGTATGCAGGTAGTGTATCTGAAAAAACAGGTAGGGCGCCGCCACCTTATCAAATGCCTGTGTCAGAGCAGAGTAGCCCGCCAGGTCTACCAGTTGCTTGTGAAATGCAAGCTCTGCTTTCCAATGTTCAAAATCCGGCAATTTGTCATCGTCCGCAGCTTTGGCGTACATACACAGGTTTGGCATAGTATCGATTACTTTTGTCCCGCAATAGAGGCGCGCTGCCATACATTCGATTCCTTCCCTGAGATAAAGCTGCCCCACCACCTCATCCCTGCGGATCGGACGTACACGGGTTCCTTTTCGTGGCATGCCTTCCAAAAAACCGTCATATTCCAGCTTTACCATCGCCTCTAGCACCGGCGCCACGCTTACCTCCAATTCCTGCGCGATCTGCCGACGGTTGATCAGATCTCCCGGCAGCAGTTCTCCGGTGAGTAGACGGTTTAACAATATTTGATACACATCGTTGGATAGCATTACATACCTCCTTCTTAATGATATACCATATGATATATCACATAATATATCAAACAAATGATTTTGTCAAGAGTCTTAAAAATATTTATGACAGACCAAAGGCCGTTCCCATACGGGAACGGCCTTTGGTAGACAGGGCTACGGTTACCCCATCTATGTATGAAATGTATAGGAAGTTATTTAGCAATGGAAATGTGCAGTACCTCTTCGAAAAATTCGGCCGGTACATAGGTCAAATCATCCTTCAATTCCGGCGCAACGTCCAACTTTACGATCATCTTCGCAAAGCCATAGTCGACCGAACCGATGGTCAGCGTTCCGACCTGTGCGCCCTGAACAACCTGAACGGAATTGTCGCCGTTCCAGATAACCTCAAAGCCCAGCGCCTCCGCTACGGCCCGCAGCGGCAGCATGACGGTACCATTTTTCTCATAGGCCGGGGAAGCGATCTCTTTACCGTTAACCGTTACTAAGGTACCGGAAACTGAAATTTTTGTGTCCTCGTTTGCCTCTCCGGATGCGGGAGCCGGAAGATTTTCTTCCGGTGTTGACAGGATGACGAATTTTGACGGTGTTCCCTGGCCGGGATAGCTCAGCGCGATTACATCACACCAGGCCAGCAGCTCGGAGCCTTCCTTAATATCCGCTAACGTTACGACATTCTTGGTTTTAAATGCGGAATAGGTGGTTTCGTCGTTTGGGCGGAGGATCAAAGACCCATTGCTGCAGAGCAACTCTGTCACGCCCTCGCTGTTTTGGCTGATCTGGTCCACCTTGGTGTAAAAAGCGCCGCCGATACCGTTTTCCGGCATATTGAGCACGACTGCGATAGCAGGCGCTTTGGCAGGCAGACTTGCGGTAACCGCCGGGCCATAATAGACGGTAACCGCATCGCTGGTACGTTTGTCAATCTCAGAAGGCACACCGCTGACCGCATCGGCTACATAAGTATTCTCGCCGACATAGAAGATCATGGTTTCTTCTGAATTTGCTTCCTTTACTTCCAGCTCGCCGGATTCATATCCAATCACTGAACCATAAAATTGGCTATATTGGGGCTCCTGCGGAAGAGCCACACCATTTTTGACTTCCCCGGATTCGTCCGCAACTTCCGCCTTGTTAAGCAGGACTGCCTTTTCAGGATGTCCCTGCCCAGGCATACTTCTGGTAATCGCGCCGCACCAGAGAACCAGCTCGTCGCCTTCTTCAATGTCCTTGTAGGTTACGATTTCCTTGGTCTGAAAGGCTGAAATGGCGGTATCCTGATCGAGTGTCATTAAATAGGTGCCGTTGTTGCATAATACATCGATGCCGCCATCCTCGTTCTCAGTCACTTTTTCCGCTTTGGCATAGAACGCAGTGGCACCCTTTTCGGAAACATTCACCAGCACCGCGATGGCCGGTGACTTGGCAGGCAGGCTCATGGTGACCGCCGGGCCATAATAGGCAACGACGGAATCGGTCTTGCGGTTTTCCAAATCAGCCGGCAGACCGGTTTGTGCGTCTACTAAGTACGTTTGTTCGCTTATGTAGAAAATCATGGTCTCTTCCGAGGCGGCATCCTTTACTTCTAACTGCCCATCCTCATAGCTTACGATCTCGCCTGACATACTGTTATATTCCGCCGGCTTTGGCGCGATCAGCAGATCCTCCGCAAACGCGACAGCTGACAGGGATAACAGCAGTGTGACTGCCAACAGTATTGCTAGAATTTTTTTCATACGCTTCTCTCCTTTTTCGTTTGATAATTATTAGACGCGAACCTTTTCTAAAAAGTTCCCGATTTGTTTTAATTTATTTTCATTTACATGAAATCCGATAATTTGCCTATACTATAAGCATCAGATTAGAAGCGGACGGAGGAAACAGGACATGTTTCAAATCAGAACCGACCTCGCGATGGAAGCGCGGGAGATGTATCAGGAGAAGGCGCAGGAAGACAGCGAAATATCCGGCGTAAAGGCTGAAAATGAGCAGCACGGCGGCGTAACTGTTACGCGGGTACAAATTCTGGATGAAAACGGCGCACGTGCGCTTGGGAAGCCGGTTGGAAACTATATCACACTCGAAATGCCCGAAATCGGCAAACGAGACCCGGCCCTGATCAAGGAAGCAACCGAATGCCTCGCACAGGAGCTTCGGAAAATGACGCCCCGGACAGGGGAGAGCGTTCTCGTGGTGGGTCTTGGAAATTGGAACATCACCCCTGACGCGCTCGGCCCTAAGGTATCGGGTGGTATCCTGGTCACGCGCCATTTGAAGGAGTACATGCCGGAGCAGTTCAACGAAAATGTGTGCGGCGTATGCACCATCGCACCGGGCGTTTTGGGTCTGACTGGTATTGAGACAAACGAGATTATAAAAGGGGTGGTGCGCCATGTAAGGCCATGCGCGGTTATTGCGATCGACGCTCTTGCTTCCAGGAGGATGGACCGTGTCAACACAACAATCCAGTTAGCCGACACTGGTATACAGCCGGGCGCAGGGGTAGGCAACCGCCGTGGAGCGTTAAATAAGGAAACATTGGGTGTGCCCGTTATTGCGGTAGGTATCCCCACTGTAGTGGACGCTGCTACCATAGCAAGCGACGCGCTTGACCGCTTGACAGAAGAAATCAGACGGCAGAGTGGAGAGGAGTCCCAGATCGTACGGCTGCTGGAGGGGATGGAGGAGAAGTATGACCTGATCCGCCAGGTTTTGTCCCCTTATAACGAAAATTTGATTGTGACACCAAAGGATATGGATGTGATGCTCTCCGACATGTCAAAGCTGCTTGCCTCGGGGATCAACCTTGCCTTACAGGATGATATGACCTATGAGGATGTTTTGCAGTTTCAAAATTAAAAAATATTCCTTTCAGGTATTGACAAACGCAAAATCATGTGTTATGATATATGGCGTTGTGGAGATTCTTTCCTTCCATACAGTCCTCAATAGCTCAGCTGGTAGAGTATGGGATGTTGACTGGTCGGAAGACGACCGTTGCCGGTGGCAGAGGAAGGGAGTCTTCGGACACCGCCGAAACAGGGAGAACTGAGAGTGGAAACGAACAGGGCGACCAATGTTTCAAGGCGATGTGGCTTGCCCTGCGGTTAACAGCCGCAGGAAAAGAATGAAAGTTTTAGATGATCCTCAATAGCTCAGTTGGTAGAGCATGCGGCTGTTAACCGCAGGGTCGTTGGTTCGAGTCCAACTTGGGGAGCCAGGAATGCAACGGTGACATTTGTGTCACCGTTTCTTTCTATATTTTGGTTTTTATAAGATTTATGAAGGAGTTGATTCGCTTGATCGTAATTATGAAATCCGGCGCGACCAAAGCGGCGGTTGATAATCTCATTCATTCTTTGGAAGAGCAGGGGATGAAAATACAGGTCAATGCTGGTGTGGAGTGTACGGTACTAGGGGTTCTGGGCAACACTCATATGCTTGACAAGGGAAAGATTGAAATTAATCCGAATGTTGAACGGGTTATGCAGGTACAGGAGCCATATAAAAAGGCAAACCGCAAATTCCATCCAAAGGACAGCATTATCGATGTGCTGTCCCGCAAGATTGGCGGGAAAAAGCTAGCCCTGATTGCAGGCCCTTGCTCGGTGGAGAGTGAGGAGCAAATCGTTGGAATTGCCGAACGGGTTAAAAAAAGCGGCGCTGATTTTCTGCGCGGCGGCGCCTATAAGCCACGTTCTTCTCCATACGCTTTTCAGGGATTGGCGGATGACGGACTGGAGCTTTTGCTGGAAGCTAAAAAAATATCCGGATTGCCCATCGTATCCGAAATGACGTCGCTGAAATACTTTGACCGTTGCATGGAATGCGTTGATATGATTCAGGTCGGCGCACGTAATATGCAGAATTTTGAAATGCTGCGGGAATTGGGCAAGACGCAAAAGCCGGTTCTGCTTAAACGGGGGTTATCCAATACAATTGAAGAGCTGCTTTTGTCAGCCGAATATATATTGGCAGGAGGAAACACAAATGTCGTGCTGTGTGAGCGCGGTATCCGCACCTTCGAGACTTTTACACGCAATACGCTGGATATTTCGGCTATTCCCGCCATCAAGCGGCTTAGCCACTTGCCGGTGGTGGTAGATCCGTCACACGGCACAGGGCTTTCTTGGATGGTGGAGCCGATGGCAATGGCGGCGGTTGCCGCCGGTGCGGACGGCCTGATTATCGAGGTGCACAACGACCCGCTTAATGCACTGTGCGATGGGAAGCAGTCCATTACGCCGGATGATTTTGACGCATTGGTTCCCAGACTGCGTCAGGTCGCGGCAATCCGGTCGCGTGAGGTGTAATATGAATTTACAGGAATTGAGGAATCAGATTGACCAGACCGACCGTGAGCTAGTGGCGCTTTTTGAGCGCCGCAATGGCTTGACGGCACAGGTAGGGGAATTTAAAAGTAAGAGTGGCAAGCCGGTCTTCGATCCCGAGCGAGAGCAGGAAGTGATCCAAAAACGGTTGGAGTGGCTCAAAGACAAGAAGTTTACTTCTGCCTGCAAGAGCCTGTATACTTTTATCATGTCGATCAGCCGGCAAGGGCAGCGCAAACTCTGCCACGATAAGCTGGATGTTCTGTTGGCCCAACTGGAAAACGATCGTGTGACGGCTTGGAAACCGGACCCGGTGGTTGCCTATCAGGGGGTGGAAGCATCTTACGGCGAGGAGGCGCTTTGCGAGTATTTTGGAGAAAATACCTGCCGAATCCACTTTCCGAATTTTGCCGATGTTGCCGAAGCGGTCAGAAGCAAAAATGCGGATTTCGGCGTTTTGCCGATTGAAAACTCTTCCACCGGCGCAATTCACGAGGTCTATGATGTGCTCAAAGACAGCGGCTGTTACATAGTCGGGGAAAAGAAGCTCGCGGTCAGCCATTGCCTGCTGGGAAACGATGGAGCGGCCATTGAATCATTGAAAGAGGTATATTCCCATCCGCAGGGATTTTTACAAAGTGGACAGTTCTTAAAACAGTACCCGGACTGGAAGCAGGTACCCTACCAGAATACCGCTATGAGCGCCAAGTTTGTGCGCGACAGTGGGAGACGGGACATTGCTGCAATTGGCAGCGCGCGCTGTGCAAAGGCGTATGGCTTGGAAATACTAAAACGGGGGATTAACGATCTTTTGGAAAACCACACCCGTTTTATTATCATCGCCAGGCAGATCATGCCTAACTCGGAAGACAACAAGATCAGCCTGGCGTTCGGCCTGCCGCATACGAGTGGGTCGCTTTACGGCATCTTGTCCTTTTTTGCCATCAACGGACTTAATCTGTTAAAGGTGGAATCCCGCCCGATTCCGCACCGGAACTGGGAGTATTACTTTTTCGTGGATCTGGAGGGGAATCTTGTGGATGAAAGTGTCCAAAACGCAATCTGTTCGGTAATGGATGAAACGATTGATTTTCGGTATTTGGGAAATTACAGATCGGAGGATGAAGATGAATAATTGTAGTATCAGCTTACAGGTGTTGCCAAATGGGGTCGATAAACAAAAACTGTTTGAAATCGTTGACCGTGTGATTGCATATATCAAATCGGAAAACGTCCATTTTGTGGTTGGGCCGTTCGACACCACGATGGAGGGTGATTTTGACCATTTGATGCGGATCGTATACCACGCGCAGAAGCTATCCGCCGAATTGGGCGGCAGCGGTGTGTTCTCCAATGTCAAGATAGACTACAACCCGGATGGCGTGTGGGAAATCGGCGAAAAGATCGATAAATATGATCGGTCGTGAAGCGCCTGTGCTCCGATTCAAATGATCGATTTTATCGCTTCGCGGTCCCTACAGTGTAAAAGGCAAAACGCGCCGGTCAGGGCGCGCTTTTTTGCGATTGAGGCTCTCTTATGTATGGCTTCTTTCCCTCTCCTGCTTTTCGATGTCAAAAACTGAATCGTCGAGGCCGGTAATCTGCCTGCCGTTTGGAAACACATTTTTTACCGCCACATAACGGCCTTTTGCCCGTTCGGATACGAAGAGGGCGTTTTCCGGTTCACCAGGATGAGCAAAAATACCGTCGATGAGGAGGTTTGAGACCGTTGTGTCTGCAATCCGGATGGCGGCCGCACAGCTATCGGTCAAATGGATATTCCGAATGCAGGCATTCGAAAGCGAGCCGCCGATTCGCACAGCATATTCAGCGCGTGAATAGATATTTTGAATTGTGATACCGTAGAGTTCCCATTCTGCGGCACGACGGACCGAGGCGTATCCGGGGTCACCGATGATGATGGCCGAACGAGGGCGTACGCCCGAGGAAACGTCCTGTACCGTATCTATCATTATGTTGTAGAGCTTGTTGCCATCCTGATTGAGCAAACGGACGATGTTATGCCCTCCCGATATATACGATTGGATATTTTGAATCATAATGTCATGGATACCGGTATCTCTGTCAGGAATCGAAAACATCGATTCAAGCTGGCCGGATAAAGCGGTGAGGGCAACCGTATCGTCTCCGGTCTGACCGTTGATATTCTCAATTGTAATCTGGCTGCAACCGACACGCAGGTCTATTCCGTCCTGGTTTGGAGCGCTATTTTGGGCAAAAAAGGTGATATTACTGATCCGCCCTATGCTGGAATATAGGAAGGTCATGCCCCACCAGCGCTGGTTATGTACATGGAGATTTTCGATTGTAAAATGCTTCACGTTGCAAAATAGCAGAGCGGTGTTGTAGATAATGTGCGGCATTCCATCCTTCCCACTTGTTTTTTCGGTCAGGCCGTTATGGTTACCGCCATCTAGTATGGCCGTACCCCGTCCGGTAATCGCGATATTTTCCTGTTCTGAGGCGGGATCGACATAGGCGTTGCTGTTGCAGAAGATATTGCAGAACACGCCGTCCGCAAGCCGAAGGTGACAGTTATCCAATACGACATGAATATTGGAAGGAAGGAAAATCGGTTCAGTGATTTCCCATACTGGTTTTCCGCTGTGTTGATTGAGGCGGGGGATTATAACCTTGCCACTGCCGCTTTGTATCGCGTCGTTGATCGCCATTTGAATGGCACGTGAATCGGTCTCCGCCACAAAATCATTGGGATTGGAATGCGGCTTCATATCGCTCAACTCCTTTTCTCTTATTACTGAACAGTTTATAAAAGGCGGAGTTTAAAGTCAAGGCGTTATAGTACGAAAAAATTTCGGATATGCCCGTAACAGGCCGTTCCACTATGGAACGGCCTGTTACGGGCATAGTTGTTTCTGCAATCCTGCTTTTCCATTAATCTGGGGAAAGACGCCCGGCGGTGCCGGCAACTCCTCTCAATGATCTTTGAAAGCCACACGACGACAGAATTTTTTAGAGACAAATCAA
>CABSMD010000096.1 GCA_902478725.1 uncultured Clostridia bacterium | reverse complement strand
CTTTTTTTCTTCCTCCGGTAAAACCGGAGGTTTATTTCCACCCCTAAAGGCTCCAGTTAAAAGAGGCCGGTGCAGCCTACACCGGCCTCTTTGGGGTATTCTTATAGTAAGGGTATCTGTGCCTACTGCACAGGGAACACGGGGGAGGTAATAGGTTCCCCCTCCTGCATCCGGCAGTCGCGCGGGATAATTTCATATTTGATATATTTTCCGGAATATTCGCCGCCGAGGGGAAGCTCCTTCCCCAATCTGTCAGCTATTTGGGTATAGTCGCCGTCAATGCTGCCGGACACATACCAACGGATGAGGGAGTAGCCCTCCCGGTCGCCGTCGGGATCGGTGTAGGTATAGGAAGCCTTTATGGTGCTTCCCGCCACCGCGCTGCCGGTCAAAGATGTTGGTCTCCTCCGGCGATTTATGCGCGTCTTTAAATGCCGCGAAGGCCGCCGTATTTCCAACCAGGCTGTCCAGCGTTGCTTTGTCCTTCCGCCGGAAGTACTGGTTTAAAAACGTCCACTGGGTACCGTAATGTAGGACTTGTCCGTTGCGCCGGGGATGTCCGTCCAGTTCTGTCCGCCCTGCATGACCTGCCACTGGTCTTGTCCATAACATCGGACACGGTAAAGGTATTGGTGATCTTCTGCCAGCTTCCGCCGGGAGAGTTATCGAACAGGTATACCCCATCGGTGAAATCCGTCCCTGACACACTGGTGATAACCCTGGCGTTAAACACCCAGCCCGGTTCCAGGGCAACCATCATCGAAGCGGGCGCCGAAGTCTTAACCCAGTAGGTGATGGTGTAGGTACTGCCCTTTTTTAAGGTGAAGTTGGCGCTGTAATCCAGCCGCATACCCGAACCCAGTACGGTGTTCGGGAACAGCACAGTGGACAACACGAGGACAGCCAGTAGCAGGATAACCGTCTTGCCTTTGTTTGTTTCCATTTCTTTTCCTTCTTTGTCGTTTCTATTCCACCCCATTATAAGTTAGATTGTTTCATTTCTGTTAGTATTTTGAAGACAAAATTGTTCAAATAGTAATTAATTTCTTTATGGAAAGTATACTTGACATTTTGCAGCATGGGTGTTATAATCAAATATGGAAAGTGAACTTTACATTGGAAGGAGGATGGTCTTGAAAAACCGTTTGGAGGAGATACGCAAAAGCAGGGGAATCAAGCAGGAGGAGCTGGCGGCCGCTTTGGAGGTTTCCCGGCAGACCATCGGCTCGCTGGAGAATGGGAGGTATAACCCTTCTATTCTTCTGGCTTTTAAGATCGCACGGTATTTTGATATGAGTATTGAAGAAATATTTATTTATCAGGAGGAGTCGCAATGAAGAAAAACATACTTGATTGGATTGCAGTAGCCGCAGGGATTCTGCTGGCTGGCGCCGGGGCGGTGCTGCTGAAAACAATGCCGGAAGCGCAGGGGTTCCTTTTGGTTCTGCCGTATGTGTGTATCGGGTTGGGTTGTGGAATATTCGGGCATGGCGGAGGCAATCTCCTGGCCCGCAGGGCGATGAAGAACAGTCCAGATTTACAAAAACAGATCGAGATCGACAAAAACGACGAACGCAATGTTGCCATTGCCAACCGCGCCAAGGCAAAGGCGTATGATATCATGCTGTTTGTGTTCGGCGCGCTGATGGTTTCCTTTTCGCTGATGGGCGTGGAGTTATACGCGATATTGCTGTTGGTTTTCGCATACCTGTTCATAGTCGGCTGCAGCATCTACTACCAGTGCAGGTTCGATAAGGAGATGTAAGGGCAACATAAAATCCCCCCATCCGCATACGCGGGCGGGGGGATGCTGTTTATTCGTTTTCGTCGTCGCCGAAATCCGATACACAAATTACCGTTCGGGTCTCGGTCGTGGTTTTGCCAAAACTATTGGTCGCGGTTACTATGATCGTGTTTTCTCCCTCGGTCAGCCGCACCTCCTTGCTCCAAGTGCCGTTGCCGCCGGGTGAAACACGGCTGCCGTTTACCGTAACTATGATGGCAGAGCTGTAATCATTATTGTCGCTTACTGTTCCCTGGAGGATGATGGTGGATTGATTCGTCGTGGCAGGACAACTTAAGATCGTCAACTGGGGCGCTCCCACGCTAAACGTCACCATCCGGGTCTCGGTCGCGGTTTTACCCAGGCTGTTGGTCGCAGTCACCGTGATCGTGTTTTCCCCCTCGGTCAGCCGCACCTCCTTGCTCCAGGTGCCGTTGCCCCCCGGCGAAACGGGACTGCCATTTACCGTAACGAGAATGGCAGAGCTGTAATCGTTATTGTCGCTTACCGTCCCCTGGAGGATGATGGTGGATTGATTCGTCGTGGCAGGACAGCTTACGATCGTCAGCTGGGGCGCTCCCACGCTGAACGTCACCGTCCGGGTCTCGGTCGCGGTTTTACCCAGGCTGTTGGCCGCAGTCACCGTAATCGTGTTTTCTCCCTCGGTCAGCCGCACCTCCTTGCTCCAGGTACCGTTGCCGCCGATCGATACAGGACTGCCGTTAACCATGACGGTGACGCCCGAGATGTGATCCTTTTCGTCCTGCACGGTTCCACTGATCGTAATGCTGTCCTTGTCACTGACTTGCGGGCAATTCGTGATTGTCAGGATCGGCGCATTTGTTTCGTATTTTACCAAAGCGGTAACAGTCTTCGTCTTCCCTGCCTTTTCAGCGGTCACGGTAAACATCCTGGTACCCTCTTCTGTAAAGTAATACACATAGCTGCCTTCGTACTGGTCATTGCCGTTGTTGCTCATCTTAACGGAAGCCCCATCCACCGTAACGGATGCACCCCGTTCCGTCTGGATATTGATCGTCGCGACCTTGCCATCGGAACTATAGATTACGGTTGCGGTCAATTCCAGATCCGCCTTAATATCCGTCATCGCCTGCTTGGAGGCGCGGTTGAGCAATACGACCGTTTCCGCCCGGGTGATCCCCTGCTGGGGACCAAAGGTCCCGTCAGGATACCCGCTGAGCAGCCCTTTTTCACAGGCCAGGCTGACATACCCCATCAGGCCGGGTGATACCTGTCCCCCGTCGCTGAATTTATATTTGGCATAATTCGGATTGGATGCGTCTGCATCGGTGTATCCCAGCATTCTGACCAGAGCCACGGCAATGTCCTCGCGTGTTGCATAATCCTCTGGATGAAACGCCGGAAGGCCGCCAAAGGGATTGGCATAGCCGGTCAGAAACTCGCTGCACACCTCAATGTACGGATAGGACCAGCGGCCCTCCCCCACATCGCTGAAGCTTGGGCTAGGAGGCGTTTGCAGCGGCGCGTTGAAGGTGGAAACCAGGAGCTTGCAAAATTCCTCCCTTGTGACGCCGGCGTCAGGGGCGAAGGTGCCGTCCTCGTATCCGGCGACGATCCCCTTCTCTGCAAAAGACTCGATCTCGTCTTTCGCCCAATAATCCTCCGGTACATCAATAAAAACAACGGTGTTATTGTCCCCGATGATCTGCACGACATTGGTCTCATCCTCTGCAAAGACACCGGCAGATATGGAGAATACAAGTGTCAGAGCCAACAATAAAATCCCTGCTTTTTTCATTAAAATCCCCTCTTTTCTTTTTATTAGAAATATTTGACTGATCTGGTTTCATTTTAACACTATGCTTTCCAAAAAGCAAGCAAAAGAAAAAACCTCCGGCACCGGCCGGAGATTCTATTATTTCGTTACAGGCTATTGTTGTCCGTTCCCCACACCTCAATTTCATTGAGCGCGGCGAAATTCAGGCTGGTTTCCACCTGGACGGGGTCCATCCGTTTGAATTTCAAAAAGGTGGTCTCACGCGGCGCAAAGGGAAACTCCTGTGGGTCGCCGGTCTTTTCGGGGTGGATCTCCACCTCCGAACCGTCCGAAAATTCCAGAATCGCCACGTTCCAATAGGTATCATGCTCCTGCCCCTTGTCGTTGAGCCCATAATCGCTTCGCAGGTGCAGGATGATTTTATCAACCGTAACCGCACGGCCGAAATAGACCGTCAGGGATAAATCCTTATGTACCGCGCCTCCCCAGGAATGGAAGGGATAAACACCGTGGCCGCCCTTGTTGCTCAGACCGTCGATGGCATTGCGGGCGTAAAAACAGCCCTCGTTGCGCGTCACACGATTGGCATAGGCGTGTGGGAAGCATTCTACAAGCCCGCCGGCAACCGCCTCTGAATTGGTCGGATTCGACCATTCCGGCGCGTCGGGATCGACGACCTCCTCAGCCAGCCTGCGGTCTGCCGGGTTGAGCGCCAGGTTACGGTAGGCGCTGATCTCCGATCGCTCCGCCCGTCGGGCAGTCACCGTCTGCGCACCTGCAAACGTTCCCGGCGCGAAACCCTGTATGGCCTGCTCGTCCTGTGGGATGGGGTAGGTAAAACCACCCTCCGGCAAAAATACCATGCTCTCCTTCACACCTTCGGCCACCCTGACCCACAGGTATCGCGCACCGGAAAAGCACAGCCTGTCGCCCGGCGCATACTCCGCCGGACGGAGGGTTGCCGACTGTTCCCCGTCCGCCTCTCCGCGTACCATACCGTCCGCAGATAGCCACTGTATCGTAATCTTATCAGTCATATTTATACCCCCGTTTTGATCATGATTGCTTCTCTAACTTTTGTGCCCTATCTAAAAATTCAGTCGTATCCAGCAACTCCCTTTTCTTCGATGGAAAGCTTACGCCGACAGATATTTTCCTGTAGAAAAGGAAGCTGCTTACATTGTATCATCTTTTGTCCTAAAAATCAATTGGAAGTTCACAAAAGTCATGCACACGGATTGTTACAGCGGGATGCTATCCGATCGGACTACGGTAACATTGTGAATTTCCAGTATCCCCTTCTGCTCCTCTATCCGAACCGGCAGCGGGACGCCGGTATACACAATATGATCCAGGGTTATATTACGGTATAAAAGATGAAACCGACCTTCCGGTTTTACCGGCTCGCATGCCTGGTTTCCTAAATTTTTCCCAAGCTTCTCCGCAACGATCGTGCAAAGGTGCGGCCGATAACCGGAAGGGGCGGTGCGTGTTTCCTCCATCTGAGAACCAAATACAGGAGTCGCATAGCATTCCTCCGAATTGATGTAGATATCCTTATATAAAACGTCTTCTACCAAGATGTCGGAACTGCCAAACCAGGTTCTGATATCAATGGCACACATACTGAGCCGGATGATATAGTTCTTCTCAAACACAATATTCCGGACCTGGGTATCTTTATCCCCGCACCAAATCTCAAGCGCTATCCCCCAGTCACACCACAGGACGCAATTCTCCACCCGTACATTTTCCACGCTGCCGTATTCCCCATCCAGATAGGCGCCGCGAGCTACAATACAGTCGTCAAATGACCGGATGAAGCTGTTTTTCACCAGGACATTTTGGGAATTGCAGATGTCAATCCCGTCTGAATTATAGCGCCACTGCCCGACTATTTTGATGTTATCAATTGTAATATCTTGGCAACGGTTGCGTACGATCAGGGTCCAAAACATGGAGTCTACCAGCGTAATTCCCTCGATCAGCACATTTTTACAATGATATAAAACCAGGCTCCCGCTATAGCTGATATCTTTTGGGGAAAGCCCACGGGCGGCCAGCGCGTCCCTCACCTCATGGCCTCCCTTGCCGTCGTCATTCCCCCGCCGGTATGGCGATGAATTCAATACGCCTCTACCCATAATTTTTATATTTTCCGCATCTTTGGCAAAAATTGCACCGTATACGATGGCGCCCTCTTCCAGATAAAGCGTCTGATTTGACTCCAGCCAGATCAGGCCAGCCTCATGCTTCCCTTTTCCGAAATAAAGGAGTTTGCCCTCCGGTTTTTTAGCCGGAGGGTTGACAAAAACATGCAGGGCATGATGATGCCCATCTACTTCCACGGTAAATTGTAATGGTTTTTGAAGTGTCAGTGAAATGGTATTCCCGTTTGCCACGGCGGAAAGTACCAATGGCCGCAGTTCAAAGCTCTTAAACTCCCTCTCAACTGTGATTGTAAGCTGTATCGGCGTCTCCTCCAGGTCAAACGATACGAAATAGGCCTCCTCCGTCTGATCCACCGGCCTTTGCGCCCCCTGCCAAACCTTGTTGATTGGGTAAGCAGAGACTCGCATAGGGTTTACCAATATTTCTTCCCCATTCACCTTTACCCGGTACATTTTGATCCATTCCTTTCTTGGAAATATAAATACCTAGCCTAATGGAATCGCTTCCTTTAGACCAGGTATCCTTTTATCTGTCTTTTAACTTTTTGTATGCATTATGCTCCTGCACGGTCTTATAAGCAGGCCGGATGATCTTACCGGCGTTTAACAGCTCCTCAATGCGGTGCGCACTCCAGCCAACGATCCTCGAGATGGCAAAGATCGGTGTAAACAGCTCGGAGGGCAGGTCAAGCATACTGTAAACGAACCCGCTGTAGAAGTCAACATTTGCGCTGACGCCCTTATAAATCTTGCGTTCCTTGGCAATAATCTCGGGGGCAAGCCGTTCCACATTGGAATAGAGCATAAATTCATCCTGCCGCCCTTTTTCTTCCGATAAACTCTGGACAAACGCCTTAAAAATGTTGGCGCGCGGGTCGGACAGGGAATAGACGGCGTGGCCCATCCCATAGATCAGGCCGGCGCGGTCAAACGCCTTTTTATGCAGAAGAGCCGTCAGATAATCGGCAATCTCTCCTTCGTTGTCCCAATGAGCCACCTTTTTCTTCATGTCCTCAATCATCTGTACCACCTTGATGTTGGCGCCGCCGTGCTTCGGCCCTTTGAGTGAACCCAGCGAGGCCGCGACAGACGAGTAGGTGTCGGTACCGCTGGAAGAGACCACGTGGGTGGTGAAGGTGGAATTGTTCCCACCGCCATGCTCCGCGTGCAGCACCAGCGCAAGGTCTAATATTTTCGCTTCAAGCCGGGTATACTTGCTGTCGGGCCGCAGAAGGTGGAGAATGTTCTCCGCCGTGGAAAGCTCCGGCTTGGGCTGGTGGATGACCAGGCTATTGTCGTCATAATAATGGCTGTAGGCCTGGTAGCCGTAAACCGATAAAAGCGGGAACCGTGCGATCAGCTGCAAAGACTGACGCAGCACATTGGGCAGCGAAATGTCATTGGCATTATCGTCATAGGAATACAGTGTCAGCACGCTTCTGGCCAATGTGATCATCATATCTGTACTGGGCGCCTTCATGATAATATCGCGCACAAAGCTGGGCGGCAGCGAACGGTAATGCGCCAGCAACGCGGTGAAATCAACCAGCTCCCTCTCATCCGGCAGCTCGCCGAACAACAGAAGATAAGCGACCTCCTCAAAACCAAACCGTTCCTCGCTGATGAAGCCACGGACAATCTGGTCGATATCGATCCCCCGGTAGTAAAGCTTGCCTTCACATGGAACCGACTCGCCCTTGTCATTGAGCTTAGAGGAACACACCTCCGAAATCTCGGTCAGTCCCGCCAGCACACCCTTTCCGTTGATGTCCCGCAAGCCCCGCTTTACTTCGTACTTCCCGTACAGCTGCGGGTCGATCGCGTCGTTCTTTTTGCAAAGCTCCGTAAGCCTCAAAATTTCCGGCGTCGTTTCTGTAATTTCATGATATGCCATGTTTGCAAGCCTCCTTTTCGTTTTTCTCTTAAAATACAACAATAATCTCCTGTATTGCGTGTGCTATACGAGAGATTATTGTATGAAACACAGTATAAAAAATGATAAGCAACCGTCAATAGGTATTGGAAGACCTTTTATAACCGCCGCCGCGTTTGTTATCCACGCTCCGCTTGAATTCAGATATCCTCTCCTCGCTGTCGTTTTTGAACTTGGACATCTTCTCTTCAAACGAAAGGTTTTGGTTAGACGGACGGCTCCAGTCGTAATCGCCCGGGCGTGACACCTTTGGGGGATGTGCCGGCTTCTTTTTCTCCTCCGGCTCCACCGCGCGCTTGATCGACAGGCGGATTTTCCCGTTCGGGTCAACCGAGAGAACCTTGACCTTTACCTCCTGATTCTCCTTAAGATGATCCCGCACGCTTTTGACGTACTCCGTCGCGATCTCTGAGATATGTACCAGCCCCTGCTTTCCGTCCGGCAGACGGACAAACGCCCCAAAATCTGTGATCCCAGTGACTTTTCCTTCCACAACACTACCAACTTTAACCTGCATTTACAAATAAACCCCTTTTGTAACGAAATAGTTATTTGGATGTATCGACAAACACCTGTTCATCCGGTTTGACAAACCCGAGCTTCTGCCGGGCAATCCGTTCAATATACTCATCGGTGCCGATCGATTCAGCTACGGCGTTGAGCTCGTCATTCTCTTCCTGGGCTTTTTCGATCTGGGAAGTGATCTCATTGGCCTGGGCATTGAGATTATGTATTTGAAACTGCTGCTGCACCAGAACATACCCGGCATAGGCAAACACCAAAAGCCAGAATAGCTTTGTGAATTTGCTGGTACGCTTCTTTTTTTTGGTATCCTTTTTATCCTTTGCCATCGACATCACCCCGTATATCCTATTATAAACCTTTTGGATGATATTTTCAATATAAATTTTTTATTTTTTGGCATTTCGAGAAAATTTTTTTACCATTTTTAAATTTCTTTTCCATTTTTTGTGCTTCTCAGACAGAAAAAAGCCAATCCGCCGGAACAATCCCTTTGTTTTTCTGCCGGCGAACCGCACCGGGCGTGCAAGCAGGCGGCAGGGTACCGCCAAAATCCGGTACAAAAAACGAAAGAACAGAGCGAACAGCCGCAGTATTGCCAGAATCAGCTTGGTAAACAGGCGGCTGAGCATAAAAAAATA
>CABSMD010000095.1 GCA_902478725.1 uncultured Clostridia bacterium | reverse complement strand
CCCCCTGCCACAGCATGAAGTTGCTCAGGCGCAGCTCCCCGCTCGGCCGGATGATGATGTCCGGATCAGGCAGGTCATGGGTATAAATATGCTTCCCGATCTGTTGTTCGTCAATTTCCTCAGGCCTGAGCCTTCCTTCTTTCACCTCGCGCGCCAGCTTTTGCGCCGCATGGGTGATCTCCTCCCGCCCGCCGTAATTCAGCGCCAGATTTAAGCGGATGCCGGTGTTTTTGCTGGTCATGGCCTCGGTCTCAACGATTTTATCCTGAATCCGTTTGGGTAACCCATCTACCTTGCCGATCACCCGGATGACCGTATTCTTGCCGGCCAGCGTTTTATGCGCGTTGGAAAGATAATCATACAGAAGATCCATCAGCGCATCGACCTCTTCCTTCGGGCGGGACCAGTTCTCGGTCGAAAACGCATAGGCTGTGATCGCCTTGACTCCGATATCGGAGCAGTATTCGGTGATTTTTTTGAGCGTTTCCGCCCCGGCCTTGTGGCCCGCGCTGCGGGGCAGTCCCCGCCTTTTCGCCCAGCGTCCATTACCATCCATAATGATTCCGATATGCTGTGGGATTTCGCCGGAAAGCTGCTCTTTCTTCTTCCAAAACGCCATAACAGACTTCCTTTCAAATAACAACAGAAATACCCCTCAAAAGCAATGGCCTTATGAGGGGTCATCCGCATATGTTACAATTAAACCTCTAATATTTCCTTCTCTTTATCGGACGCGATCGATTCCACATCCTTGATATATCCGTCCGTCAGTTTCTGAATGTCGTCCTCCACATCCTTTAAATCATCCTCGGTGATGTCGCCGTTTTTCTTCTGCTTTTTATAATCCTCCAAAGCGTCCCGGCGCACCGCGCGCACCGCCACCTTGGCCTCCTCAGCGTATTTGTGCACCTGCTTGACCAGCTCGCGTCTGCGTTCCTCCGTAAGCGGCGGGAAATTGAGACGCAGCAGCTTACCGTCGTTGTTAGGCGTCAGACCCAAATCCGACTTTAAAATTGCCTTTTCTACCTCTTTGATAATCGAGGCATCCCACGGCTGGATCACCAGTGTACGCGGTTCAGGAACCGAAACCGTTCCCACCTGCGGAATCGGCGTTGGAACACCGTAGTAATCCACCGTAATTTTGTCCAGCACCGCCGCACTTGCGCGGCCCGCCCTTACCGTGGAGAGGGATTCCTGTAACGCATGAATCGTTTTCTTCATTTTTCCTTCATATACGTCATATCCGTTCATTCTTAGCATCCTCCCTTTCATTTATAATCGTTCCTATTTTTTCACCCTTAACAGCTTTTACAATATTCTCCGGATCGTTCAATCCAAACACAAGGATCGGGATCGCATTGTCCATACAAAGGGAGGCTGCGGTGGAATCCATCACGCCAAGCCCCTTGTTGAGCACATCCAAAAAGCTCAGATGATCGAACATCTTCGCGTCCGGATTGAGGTTGGGGTCGCTGTCGTACACGCCGTCCACGTTCTTGGCAAGCAGGATGATATCCGCGTCGATTTCAGCCGCACGCAGCGCAGCAGCCGTGTCAGTCGTAAAATAAGGGTTCCCTGTCCCGCAGGCAAATATAACAACACGCCCTTTTTCCAAGTGCCGTACCGCCTTGCCGCGGATATAGGGTTCGGCGATCTGGCGCATCTCGATACCGGTCTGTACCCGGGTCGGCACGCCGTTAGCCTCCAGAGAATCCGCCATTGCCAAAGAATTGATGACGGTAGCTAACATTCCCATGTGGTCGGCGCGGGTACGATCCATTTTTTCACCACTGCGGCCGCGCCAGAAGTTGCCGCCGCCTACAACGATCGCAACACTTACGCCCAGCTCGACACACTCTTTGACCTGGTGTGCGATCAGGTTCAAGGTATCAAAATTCAAACCGAATTTGTTTTCTCCAGCCAGCGCCTCGCCGCTTAACTTGAGCACTACTTTATGGTATTTGATTCCCAATGGATACCTCTCCTTTTTTTCAATTGTATTACAAATATTATACATGATTTTTTTTCCTGTGTCTATCCTTTTCTTATTTTTTTAGAACTCATTTTTCTCCGGCACAGACAAGCCGCATAAACAGGCACACCATTTCATAACATTAATCCTAGCGGTGCATATCATTCCTCAAAACTGGAGGTATTAGAATATGGATTTCCCCACCGGAGACGAACTTGCCTTGCTTGCGACTGCAATTGGTATCATGATCGCCAGAGACCGGTCGAACGATGAAATAAATCTACTGGGAAACCTGCTCACGTTAACGGCTGACACGCTTCTTGCCATTGCCAGCGCGCCCGACCGAATCGAACAGCAGGAAGATGGCAGCAAAAGGTAAAAATTTGCAAATCAAACGCTAATTTCCGCTATAGTTAAATTTAGCATCCTGTGCTATCATGGAATCATTAGATACTTCCTTTTTTATGTCAATGTTACAATCTAGCCGGATGGCTATCAATACATATAAGGAAGGTGGAAACATGAAAAACGAAAGATGGAAAGCTGTGTTACTCGCGGGGCTGCTGTTTTGCGGCCTGATGGTGTCTCCTGGCAAGCTGCCGGTATCGGCGGCCATTTTGGAGGATACCGCGGGGCTCATGCGCTCGGCAGCCGCGGACGGAATCGTCCTGCTCAAAAACGAGCCTGCCACATCGGCTTTGCCCCTTTCGCCAAGTGATAAGGTGGCCCTGTTTGGCGTGGGACAGATCACGCTGCTGGCGGGTGGCGGCGGTTCGGCGGAAATCTATCCTCCCTATGTCGTGTCCGGCCTGGAGGGGATGCGAAACGCTGCCGCAAACGGCAAATTCACACTGGTGGAGGATCTTGCTCCCGCATACAAAGCCTATGCCGATGCGGGCAATCAGGATGAAATGACTCTTACTGACCAGCAGGTGCAGTCCGTCTCTGCCAAAGCGGACACGGCGGTCATCTATCTCTCGCGCTTTTCCAGCGAGGGAAGCGACCGGACGAGGGAGCCCACCGCCTACCGCAGCTATACGCCATATTATAGCACGGAAGCGAATCCGGTAACCTTCCAATACAGTACCTCCTATTATTTAAGCAATCAGGAAAAGGCGATGATCGAACAAGTGAAAGCAGCCTTTGATAAGGTCGTCGTGGTCTTAAACGTTCCTGGCGCGACCGACACCTCATGGTTTGTCAACGATGCCGGGATCGACGCGGCATTGCTGGCCTGGCTGCCCGGCATGGAAGGGGGAGACGCGATTGCCGACGTCCTTTGTGGCGCGGTGAACCCGTCGGCCAAGCTTCCCGTCACATTAGCTTCCAGCCTGGATGACTACGAATCTACCAAAAATTTTGGTACACTGACTACCACCTATCAGGAGGATATTTTTGTTGGCTACCGACAGTTTGAAACCTTCGATCCTGCCTATAGTAAGGTAAACTACCCATTTGGATACGGTCTCTCTTATACCAATTTTTCCATCTCTCCAACCGTTACGGTTGTGGACGGCGATATAAAGATTCAGGCCGTTGTAAAAAATACAGGCACGGCAGCCGGGCGCGAGGTGGTGCAGGCGTATTTTTCAGCGCCTCAAAAAGGGACGGGCGGCGCAAAGCTGTCCAAACCCGCCAAAGAACTGGCCTGCTTCGGAAAGACCGGCATCCTTGCGCCGGGGAACAGCCAAACGTTAGAACTCTCCTTCCCCATCGGCGATATGGCAAGCTATGACGATACCGGCGTCACCGGCCACAAATCCGCCTATGTGCTGGAAGCGGGCGATTATCAGATTTATGTCGGCAATTCGATCAAAAACGCCGGGGAAAACGGCGTGCGCTATACCTACCGTCAAAACAACACATCCGTTGCGGAACAACTGACCCAGTGCCTCACACCTGTGACCAACTTTCAGAAGTTAGAGGCAGATGGGAGCTATTCGGCAGTCAGCGCCGGAACCGGCACCGCGGAGGCACCTCCGAACACCAGTGAGCCCTATGCGCAACCGGCGGACGCCCTGTCGTTTGCGGATGTGAAGGCGGACGCTGCCCTCATGGAACCCTTTATTGCGCAGATTCCCTCCGAAACACTGATCAATTTCATGTGTACCAGCGTCAGCGTCGGCGGCGACCTGCGCACCTACGGCGTACCGGAGACGCGTAAAACCGACGGCCCGGCCGGAATCCGACTGTCCAACGGGAAACAAACCTGGTATCCAAGCGCCGTGTTGTTGGCCAGCACCTGGGATCCGGTCCTCGTGGAGCGCGTCGGCGCGCAGCTGGGGAAAGAGATGACCGAGCACGACCTTGTCTGGGCACCCTCGCTCAACATCCATCGGAACCCGCTGTGCGGACGGAATTTCGAATATTATTCCGAAGACCCCTATATCTCAGGCAAGATGGCAGCCGCCATGACGCGGGGACTTCAGTCCGAGAGAAAGGCGGTCACGCTCAAGCACTATTTTGCCAATAACCAGGAGGCGAACCGTACCACCAACAACGTGATAGCCACCGAACGCGCCCTGCGTGAAATCTACCTCAAGGGGTTTGAGATCGCCGTCAAAGAATCCGACCCGTGGGGCATCATGTCATCCTACAATAAGGTAAACGGCGTCCACACCTCCGAACGCTACGACCTGATCACCACCATCCCACGCGGTGAGTGGGGGTTTGACGGTTATTTTTCGACCGACTGGGGCGGCGATGCGGCGATGTCGATTACCAACACCATTAAGGCCGGAAACGATCTGCGCTTAGGGAGCTATAACGAAGCCGAGGCGGAGCTGAAGGCAAGCCTTGCAAACGGTTCCCTGCTTCGTACCGATCTGGAGCCGTGCGCCAAACGCATTCTGGAGATGATCTTAAAAACCACCGCCGCTGACCGGATCAAAGACCTGCCGGGCATCCATAAAATTGCCGCTTCCGGCCGGACAAGAATCGCGGCAGTCGATTTTTCCTCCTGTGCCCAGGGTGTCATTACAGAGGCGGTCAAGCTGGAGGATTCGGGCGGCAACCCGGTTAAAAATCCGGTGACTGATTTACCTGAGCAGGTTGCCTGTATGGGCGCGGGGAGGACCGTCACCTATAAGCTCCAGGTGGAGCAGGCGGCGGATTACGCCCTTGCGGTGCGCCTTTCCAACTCACCCGGTCAGGAGCCGACGCCTCTTGAATTCTACTTAGATGACGGCGCCGCGCCGCATCTGAGCATTCCGGCAAACGAAATACCAAGTACAGGATATTTTGAGCATACCACCGTATACAGCAAAATTTCCCTGCCAGCCGGAACCCACACCCTGACCGTAAAAGCCCCGTCAGCGACCCGAAATGTGTTCAATCTGGTTGATTTCAGTTTTGTACCTACAGTGCAACTATCTGCCAGCGTGCAAACCGAATTGTCCGCCGCCGACTTCTTGGCCCAGTCCTCCTACATTACGATAGACAACGCCAATCTGGATGAAGAGATGGCAACCGATGTCAAGCAGGTATCCGGCCTGCAATCCGGCCGTTGGGTGGAGTACGCACTCAGCATCCCGCAAAGTGGGAGCTATATCATCACGCTGTATTTAAAAAGCACCGAGGCTAATCAGAGCCTGAAGCTGTTTTTGGATCAGGATACCACCAATCCGATCGCGGCGGTGCAAAGTACCGAGGCCGGCAAATATCAAAAGCTGTCCTCGTTTGCGACCCTTCCCGAGGGGGAGCATCGGCTGCGCGTCCGCTGTGACGACACAAACGGGCCGGCCAGTCTCGTCTCGGCCGCTTTCCTTCCGATGACCCAGCCGTCGGGAGGGGATACAAACGAGAGAATCCACATTCCGGCTGTTAATTATACTTCTGCAGCAAGTGGTATTTTAAAGGAATCGGTCAAAGCGGAGGCCTCCCGCCCAATCACCGATCTTGCGCAGCAGGTCGCCTGCATGGGGAAAGGCCGTTATGTCACCTATACGATTGACATCCCTCAAAATGGCGTTTACAAACTGGCGGCGCGTCTGTCTTACGCGCCGAAAGAAAATGAGCACACTACGCTGGATTTTTATCTGGACGATGCCTCCTCCCCTATCATGCAGCTAGAGGGTGCGAACATTACTAACACTGGGTATTTTAACTATACGGTCGCCTATGGTGAAATCGAACTGCCAGCCGGTAACCATACCCTGAAAGTACAGTGCGACAAGCCAGACCGCGATATGTTCAACCTGGTCGATTTTGTGCTGATGCAGCCCTACTCCATCTCCTCTTCGGAAAAGACGGATATGCGGGCGTCCAACTATCTGAGCGCCGATTCCTACGTCGTCCGCAGCGAGCAGCAGATTTCGGGTATCGGCAGTGGGCGCAGCGTCAGTTATCCGATTTCAGTAGAGGCAGGAGGTTCTTATCGGATTTCCGTATTACAGTCTGCGTCAAAAGCAAACGCCAATCTGCAATGCAAGCTGGACGGAAAACTGGCCGCCACTCTGCAAGGAAACACCAATCCAAACGAATATGGTATCATTGCCACAAACATTGATCTGGAGCAAGGAGAGCACACGCTTACCTTTACCAGTCCCGACACGGATCCATTTAATCTCGTATCCTATACCATTACTCCGGCAGGGCAGCCGGTCAATGTACAGGTGACAATTACCGGCCAGGGCAAAGTATCGACAGACGGACAGGAGATTGCAAATGGCGCATCCGTGACCGTTCCCTATAATGGCAGTAAGCTGTTCATATTGGTGCCGGACATGGATTACCGGGTCGCAGAAATCAAAAACGGCGATACGATCCTGCCGGTTTCGGATACCGTCACGCTGGAAAACCTGACGACGGATACCATTCTTTCCGTCACCTTCTCGCCAAAGGAGGCACAGGAACCGATCTTTGCGCAGACCAGCGACGTCATGACCGGAAGCTATGTCCCGCAAGGGGGAACCGCGCAGTTTTGTTCCACCGTCTTTGCAGGTGTCAACGAAGGGGCGGGCTGGACGATCACAGAGTACGGTGTCGAATTGTTTAACAAAGATGACCGTACCCGTTCGTTGCCTTTGGAGGCGGCGCAAAGTACAGGTGGCAAATTCGGCATCCGGGTGTTCGGCGGAGCGCTGATCCCGGGTAAAACCTACATCATGCGTCCTTATCTTATCATCCGTAAAGACGGTGTTGAAAAGACGGTATACGGCGCTGAAAAAGAATTTACCGTTACCAAAGCGTAGCAGAACATGAAAGTGAAGCAATTCAGTGTCCCCCTTCCAATATGAAGGGGGACACTTTTATTTTAGCAGAATAGGTTTCTTTTTTGGTTGGATCATTACTTTACATCTTCGTCCGGTGTTATATAATCATATTGTACAGTATTTTTTTATCATACATTCGGTTATAAACAAAGATGGGGGGATGAAGTAAAATGCGGTATGGAAAATGGAAATCATGGTTCTTTGCGTTTCTGGTATTTGTGCTGGCGTTCCAGTGCTACCCGGCGGCAACGTCCGTCAATGCGGACAGACTGGAGGAAACGCCTGCCATGCTGCGGGAAACCGCTTCTCAGGGCATGGTTCTGCTGAAAAATGAAAAGGCCGGATCAAACACGGCATTACCCCTGGCAAAAGGGGAAAAGGTCGCGCTTTTTGGCGTGGGTCAGGTTTCCTTCCTCCCCAACGGGCGGGGTTCCTCTTCCGTCGTGGTGCCCTATGCCGTTTCCGGTCTTGAAGGCATGAGGAATGCGGCAAAAGAGGGAAAAGTCAGCCTGGTCGAAGATTTATCCGCACTCTACCAAAAACAGGTTGACGATAAAATCAAGGACGAAATGGAGTTGACGCAGAGTCAAATCGATTCCGTGGCGGCAAAGGCGGACACGGCGATTATCTATATCACCCGTCTGTCCGGCGAGGCAAGCGACCTTACGAAAAAGGACGATTTTGTTGCCGACAACAGACTTCCTTTGCCCGAATACCCCTATAATAGTTCCTATTTCCTCAGTGCGAAGGAAAAGACGATGATCAACCAGGTAAAATCGGCATTCAAAAAGGTGATCGTTGTCTTAAATGTCCCCAGCGCGGTCGATACCTCCTGGTTTAACAAGGATGCGGATATCGACGCCGCCCTGGTAAGCTGGTATCCCGGCATGGAAGGCGGCAACGCGGTGGCGGACGTACTGACCGGCGCGGTCAATCCTTCGGCTAAACTACCCATCACCTTTGCCGGCAGCCTGGACGATTATGAATCGACCAAAAACTTTGGTACCCAGACCACCATCTATGAGGAGGATATTTTTGTCGGCTACCGGCAGTTTGAGACCTTTGACCCGACCTACCAAAAGGTAAATTATCCGTTTGGGTACGGACTTTCTTACACGAACTTTACAATCACCTCGAGCGCCTCCGCTTCGGAAGGCAATATCAATATTCAGGCGACCGTAAAAAACACGGGAGCCGTTGCGGGACGTGAGGTCGTACAGGTCTATTTCTCCGCCCCTCAAAAAGACACAGGTAGCGCGAAGCTCAGCAAAGCCGCCAAGGAACTGGCCTGCTTCCAAAAAACAGACATGCTGCAGCCGGGCGCGAGTCAGACCGTGAACCTCTCCTTTCCGGTCAGCGATATGGCGAGCTACGACGATACCGGCGTCACAGGCCACAAATCGGCTTATGTGTTAGAAGCCGGAGACTATAAAATCCATGTGGGAAATTCGATCAAGAAGGCCGGAGAGAACGGCGTCAAATATACCTACAAGCAGTCCTCCACCCAGGTGACCGAGCAATGCACCCAGTACCTGACCCCGGTTACCGCTTTTAAAAAGCTGGAGGCGGATGGCAGCTATTCAAATATAGCGGCGGGAACCGGCACCGCGGCCGCGCCGGTGAACACAAACG
>CABSMD010000094.1 GCA_902478725.1 uncultured Clostridia bacterium | reverse complement strand
ATCCGGTGCCGGGGAAACATCAAAGAAATGGAGAAGGAATTGGGAATATCCTACCCCACCGTCAGGTCTAAGCTGGATGCTGTTATCAAAAAGCTTGGCTATGACACGGAGACGGACGACCAGACGGCAAAAAAAGAGGAAATTTTAAAGGCTTTGGAAAACGGTGAAATTACAGCGGAGCAAGCAATTGCACAGCTGAAATAATTTAGAAAAGGAGATTTGTGATGGATGAAAAAATGAGGATTTTAAAAATGCTGGAGGAAGGCACGGTTACGGCGGAACAGGCGGCGGAGCTGATGGCAGCCATGAACGTGGATCTGCCAGCCCAGCAGACAGCGGCCAGCTACGACAAAAAAATGCTGCGCGTGATTGTGGATAGCACCTCCGGTGACAAGGTAAATATACAGTTTCCAGTCGGGGCGGTTAAAAAGATTTTAAAAGCAACCGGCAAGCTGCCAATTCCGGAAAAAGACTTGCAGGGTGTTGACTTATCCGGCATGATGGACGCTATCTCGGAATGCCTGGAGGATGAGATCGAAGGCGATTTTGTCAATGTGGAGGCATCGGACGGCACGACTGTAAGGGTATTTGTTGACAAATAGAGGGTGAGATTATGAAGGTAAAAATCAGGACGGAAGGGGTTCGGCTTTCTATGCCCGTACCGGTCGGTATGGCCGGGTTTGTTATTCGGCTGCTCCCTGACAGGGCGTTTGAGGAAATGAGAAAAAACACCCCGGAGCCTTACCGCGACTTGATTACGAAAAAAAATATCAATATGATTTTGAGGGAATGCCTGGATATTTTAAAAGAGAACAAAGGGTTGGAAGCGGTTCATGTGGAAACGAAGGATGGTACATTTGTGTCGGTTAAACTATAAGCCATAAGGGCTGTTGCTAAGTCATATTTTGCAACAGCCCTTTTTTGCGCCCGGTAAGTGGGGCGTTTTATTGAATCTCCTGCTCCAGTGCGTCAAATTCCGGTGTGCTGAAAAATTCGCCGAGCGTTATTTCAAAGCTGTCACATAGTTTTTTTATGTTTACGATTCCCGGATTTAGGCTTTTTTTATTCAACATGCTGTACACAGTTCCAGGAGGAACCCCGGCATCAATCGCCAAAGCGTATACGGCAATATGTCTTTCTTTACATAGTTCAATAATTCTATTGGCAACCGCTTCTTTTGTATTCATGATACACCCTCCTTTTGTTTTATTGTAAAAATATTTAGGATATATCACTTGCGATATATCCTAAATATGTATTTATTTATTATGATGAGGTGATTTCATATAAAATAAACCTGTAACTCATAAATAGATTTCATGAGCGATAATAACAACATCTACTTGATCTCCTGCTCCAACGTATCAAATTCTTGCGTGCTAAAAAATTCGCCAAGTGTTATCTTTAGACTGTCGCATAATATTTTAATAGTGACAATTCCCGGATTTTTACTTTTGCTGTTTAAAATACTGTATACGGTAGAAGTAGGTATCCCGGCATCATTCGCTAATGAATAGATAGATATTCCTTTTTCTTTGCAAAGCTCTATAATTCTATTGGCTACTGCTTCTTTTGTGTTCATAAATACATCTCCTTATGGTTTATTGTAAAAAAAATTGCGATATATCGAGTGGGATATATCGCAATTGTAAAAATTTTGTGTTATAATGAGTGAAGAATACCAAAGGAGGAATGTATCATGAGAAAAAAACAGACTTGTTTCGTCATCGGGCACAGGGAATTGGATGAAGACCAGTTACCGCTTATTCGCAATGCTTTGCTCAAAAAGATACTCGAACTGCACTTTGACGGTGCGATGTGTTTTAAGCTGTGCGTCTTGCCCGGCTTTTCCCTGTTGGCCGCACAAGCCGTCCTGAAATGCAAAGAAATGTGTCCAAGTATCCGGCTCTGCCTGGTTTTACCATGTCAGGAATACGCCGGCGAATGGTGCACGGGCCGCTTTGAGGGATGGTCTGACATCCTATCCCGGGCAGACAAGCTGATATTTGCACAACGCAGCTTCCACCCCTACTCCACAAAAAATAACATGGCAACCTGCATCGGACGTGTAGCGACACGCTGCCACTTTTTCCTCTGTTACCTCGAAGAAAGCCATGGCGTTACCTACGCAGCTTTTAAAAAGGCTTACTACAAACGCCGCCACATCATCAACCTATCCCCCACTATGCAAAATCCCTTCTGTTTTCCCAATTCCCGCATATAATAAATAATGCGCCCGCATGGGTCGGGCCAATTTATCGGTATGTGGAGGCCAGGTATGAAACTGATCGTACTGCATAAAACAAAAGCCGTCTGTCTGGCGGTGTGCGCCATTCTGGTCGCGGCGACCGCCATCGGAATAGCCATCCATGCATCGCACGCAGACATGGCGGCGGTCATCGCACGGGAAGAAAATGAATCGTATCAGGCTATGATGGCGGCGGAGGGCATTCAGACAGATGAGGAACAGCCCGCCGGCGACGGCGCGGATGCACAAAGCGGGCCGGACGGTGAGGCCGCACCGGAGGAAAACCCCGACGGCACCGCCCCTTCGGCAAGCCCTGAAAAAAAGGATTATATTAAGTGGGTGGATTTTGACATCCCCTACGAGGCGCTCAAAAAAGCGCTGGACATTGACATCAAATCCGCCAAGGAAGGCAAACGCATCGATTGGGTCGAGATGCTTGCTTACCTCGGCACCAAATACGGCGGGGACTTCACCCGCTACAAGGCAAAAGACATGGACGCCGTGGTCGAAAAGCTCAACAGCGGCAAGACGATGGCCGACCTGACCGCCGACGTGCAGAAATACTATCCCTATTACCACGAGGCCTATTCCGCTATTTTGGGCGAGTTTGTAGGAGACTACAAGGTGCAGGTTGAAAAGGATGGGGTGGTCTCCTGGCAGGAAAAACGGGGGCTCAAGGTCTTCTCCCCCGTTGCGCGCGGATACGATTTCGCCCACTATGAGGATTTCGGCAACAGCCGTTCCTACGGCTACCAGCGCAAACACCTGGGACATGACCTCATGGGCGCGGTCGGCACCCCGATCGTCGCGGTGGAAAGCGGCACCATCGAGGTGTTAGGCTGGAACCAATACGGCGGCTGGCGGGTCGGCATCCGCAGCTTCGACCAGAAACGCTACTATTATTACGCCCATATGCGTAAAAACCACCCTTACAACTACACCCTCAAAGAAGGCGACGTGGTAAAGGCCGGCGACGTGATCGGTTATTTAGGAATGACGGGCTACAGCACCAAGGAAAACGTCAACAACATCAACACCCCCCATCTGCATTTCGGCTTACAGCTCATTTTTGACGAGTCCCAAAAAGACGGGGTCAATCAAATCTGGATCGATTTATACGACATTGTGAAGCTGTTGCAGGAAAACCGTTCTTATGTCTATAAGGATGAGGAAACCAAGGATTATTTCCGCAAATATGACTACTACGAGCCGTTGCTGGAGGGCCGCCTCGAAGACCCAAGCATACAGCCCCCGCCGGAGGAGACGGAGGAACCGGCCGAGGACGGAAATCTGCAAGAATAGGACGGAGGAATCGCATGTTTGTCACCATTCGGCTCAAGCGGCTGCTGGCTGTCCTGCTCATTTGCTGTCTGGCCGCGGGCCTTTTTACCGTTCTGCGCACCAAAACGGTGAGCACGTTTACAGAAGACGGCGTGGAGGTACCGATTTTGATGTACCATCATATATTGAAGGATTCCAAACGCTGGAACAAATATATCATCGGCCCGGGGCTGTTTGAGGAAGACCTGCGTTATCTTTCGGAAAACGGTTACACTACCATAACGGTGCAGGATCTGATCGACTATGTCTATTCCGATAAGCCCCTGCCGGAAAAGCCGGTCATGCTTACCTTTGACGACGGATATTACAACAATTACCTATACGCTTATCCCCTGCTGAAGCAATACAACATGAAGGCGGTCATCTCGATCATCGGCAGCCAGACAGACCTCTACAGCGAAAGTGGGGAGCGCAACGGCAATTACACCCACGTTACATGGGATGACGTAAACGAAATGCTCGCCTCCGGCCTGGTGGAGATTCAAAACCACACCTACGACATGCACACCAACAAAAACGGACGCGACGGCACCAAGCGCAGAAAGGGCGAGTCGGAGGAGGCATACAAAGACGCACTGTGGAACGATCTTGAACGGCTCCAGCAGGGAATGAAGGAGCACACCGGCTATGTGCCGCGCGCTTTTACCTACCCATTTGGCAGCGTAAGCAAAGAGTCGTACAGCGTCATCCGCGACCTCGGTTTTTTGGCCACCCTCTCATGCAGCACCGGCACCAACCGGATCACCAGCGACCCGGACTGCCTTTACCTGCTCAGGCGTTACCTGCGCCCGTCGGGAAAATCCAGCGAGCAGTTTTTTTCTGAAATTTTTGCAAAGTGATGTCGTTAAAGTGTCACGCATGGCCTGTCTGTAACGGCCTGGGAATGACCTTAGGCGCTTTTTTAACACGGAGGAATTTGACCGGCTGGAACAGGAAATAAAATAAACAAAATTTTTCTAATATTTTATTTGAATAAGGGATTGACAGGGGCGGGGCCTTCCGGTAGAATGTGTCTGACTTTGGATTTTACAGGTCAGAACACTTATTTTTCAAGGAGGCATCCGCCTATGTTTTTGGAACTGGAACGGGTAGGAAAGCTATTGGCCGTTGTCAAAGACGCGGTCATACAGGACAGGCAGGAGATCAATGGAATCGAGATCGCGCCCGGAAAGGAAAGCCCCGGCGAATTCGCCCCGTTCGGCCCATTCGATCTGTGGGGCGGGCATGACAAATGGTTTTGGTTCCGCTTTGACGCCGTGGTGCCGGAACGCTTCACGGGCAAAAAAATTGCGCTCTCGCTGCGCACCGACCGGCAGAAGGGATGGGCGGCCTTAAACCCGCAGTTTGTCCTCTACATAAACGGGGAGATCGTCCAGGGCGTGGACGCAAACCACAACGATATCATCCTTACGGAATGCGCGAAGGCGGGCGAGGTGTATTCGGTCCGTCTGGCGGCCTACAGCGGCTTTCAGTACGGGCGCGACCACACCGCGCCGCCGCGCAATGAAATGATGGCCGCGCTGTATGTCCACAACGACACGGCGGAAGCCCTGTATTATCACCTGAAGGCTCCGTATGACACCGCCATGATGTACGGGCCGGACGACAAGGCGCGGATCGTGATTACCAACCACCTGCAACAAGCTGTCAACCTGCTTGACCTGCGGGAGGAAAAAAGCGCGGCGTTCTACGCCTCGGCGGAGCACGCCATCGCCTATCTGGACGAAGAATTTTACGGCAAGGACTTGGGGGAGGTCCCCTGCGTTGCCGACTGCATTGGCCATACGCATATCGACGTGGCGTGGTTGTGGACGTTGGAACAGACCGAGCAAAAGGTAGTGCGCTCCTTCTCGACCGTGCTGGAACTAATGGAGGAATTTCCGGAATACAAGTTCGTCTCCTCCCAGCCGCAGCTGTACGCCTATCTAAAGCGGCAGGCGCCCGAGGTCTATCAAAAGGTCAGGGAGCGCATCCGCGAGGGCCGCTGGGAGGCGGAGGGCGCGATGTGGGTCGAGGCCGACTGCAACCTCTCAAGCGGCGAGAGCCTGGTGCGCCAGATCATCCACGGCAAGCGGTTTTTCAAAGAGGAATTCGGCGTGGACTGCCGCGTGCTCTGGCTGCCTGACGTGTTCGGTTACTCGGCGGCCCTGCCGCAGATCCTCCAAAAAAGCGGGATCGACTACTTTGTCACCAGCAAGATCAGCTGGAACGAATACAACCACATGCCCTACGACTCCTTCCTCTGGCAGGGGATCGACGGCAGCGAAATATTTACCCAGTTCATCAACGCCGGGGACGTTAACAACTACTCCAACAACGGCATGAACTTCTTCTCCACCTACAACGCGCACATGCACCCGGTTGCCTTAAAGCGCGGCTGGGACATCTACCAGCAGAAACAGATCAACGACGAGACGCTGGTCTCCTTCGGCTTTGGCGATGGCGGCGGCGGGCCGACACGCGAGATGCTCCAAATGTACCGCCGGATGGAGAAGGGTATCCCCGGCTGCCCGCGTCCGCAGATGCGGTTTGTGGGCGACGCGCTGGATTCCATCTCCCAAAAGGCGCTGGGCAGCGGCCGCTGCCCCAAATGGGTAGGCGAGCTGTACCTGGAATACCACCGGGGTACCTACACCTCGATTGCGCGGAACAAAAAGTACAACCGTCGCAGCGAATTTTTGCTGGAGGCAGCCGAGACCGCGTCCTCACTTGCAAATAGCCTCGCAGGGTTTGCCTACCCTTCCGAAGAACTGTATCAGGCGTGGGAAACGGTACTGTTGAACCAGTTCCACGACATTATCCCCGGCTCCTCCATCAAGGAGGTTTATGACGTTTCCCGCGGGCAGTATGAGGCGCTGCTAACCAAGACGGGCGGACTGTTGGACGGCGCACTTGGTGCAATCGCCTCCCAAACGCAGGCAGACGGCACGCTGGTATACAATCCCACCAGCTTTGCCCGAAGCGATCTGGTTGAAATCGACGGCAAACGGGTCTGGGTGGACAACATCCCGCCGATGGGATACGCCGTGGTATCGCTGGATACGTTTAAAGCAGAGGCCGCCAGCCGGGGTGAAATGCGCGTCAGCCCGGAAAAGATGGAAAACCGCTTTTTCCTGCTGGAAATTGGGACGGATGGGACATTCACCCGCATTTTTGACAAGAGAAACAACCGCGAGGTGTTGCAGGAAGGCGAGCGCGGCAACGTGATACAGGCGTTCGAGGATCGTCCCCTGCAACACGACGCCTGGGACATCAACATCTTCTACAAGGAAAAGATGTGGGAGGTTTCCGGGGTAACCGACGTGAAGGTAGCCTGTGACACCGATGTGTGCGTGGGGCTTACCGTTACCAAACAGTTTTTGGATTCCACCATTGTGCAGACCATCTATCTGTACCGCGACATCCCGCGCATCGATTTCGATACCCATATCGACTGGAAACAGGAGCATATTTTGCTCAAAGCCGCTTTCCCGGTGGACGTATTGTCTCCAAAGGCTTCTTACGAGATCCAGTATGGCAGCGTTGAACGTCCGGCCCATTGGAACACCAGCTGGGACACCGCGAAGTTCGAGGTGTGCGCCCACAAGTGGGCAGACCTGTCCGAGGACGGCTACGGCGTCGCGCTGCTCAATGACTGCAAGTACGGCTACGATGTCAAGGATGGGGTCATGCGGCTGACGCTGTTAAAGAGCGCGACCAGCCCCAACATCGACGCCGACCGCGAGGAACATGCCTTTTGTTATTCCCTCATGCCCCACGCCGGCGGCTGGCGCGAGGCCGGGGTGGAAAAGCAGGCTTATTTTCTGAATACCCCCCTGCGTACTGCGCAGGCCAGCGGCGGCGGGACGCTGCCGGATCGGTTCAGCTTGCTTCAAACAGGGGCGGAAAACATTGTAGCCGAAGTCGTCAAACAGGCGTATGACGGAAACGGCCTGATCGTTCGGCTGTACGAGTCGTTCGGGAGAAGGACCGAAACCGCCCTCACGCTGGGGATTGACGCGAAGGAGGTCTGGGAGTGCGACCTGCTGGAGAACAACCTCTCTCAACATACGGGGAACACGCTCTTCTTCCGGCCGTATGAAATCAAGACCCTCCGGATTGTGAAGTAGACAGACAGCGCAAAACAGGACCGGCTGGGGAAACTCCCCCAGCCGGCTTTTTCTGACAAAACACACTTGACAAGGCCGGCGCGCGGTGGTAGAATAGGGATATTCTAATAAAGGCAGGTAAACCACACTGATGTGTAATTGGATTCGTATTCGTTAACAAAGCACACAAAGGATGGGAGAAATCCCTTTTTTGGTGTGCCTTTTCGAATCCATTATGAAGAGGTGTGTTTTTTATGTCCCAAAATCAGCGGGCGGCAAATTTTTTGTCCCAAAATTTCCTGGTCAATTCCGATGCCGTGCGGCGGATCGTCCGAAAGGCGGGGTTGCAGGCGTCCGACCATATAATCGAAATCGGCCCCGGACGGGGCTCTATCACGCGGCGGCTGGCGGATACCCGCGCGCGGGTGACCGCCATCGAGCTTGACCGCCGCCTGTACGAAAAATTGTGCGGCAAATTTGCAGGCCGCCCCCAGGTGTCGCTGCACTGCCAGGATTTTCTAAAATGGAACCTGCCCGCACGGGGCGGGTATAAAATATTTTCCAACATCCCGTTTTCCATCACGACCGATATCGTGCGCAAATTATCACGGGCGAAAAACCCGCCCGCCGAGGCCTGGCTGGTGATGGAAAAGGGGGCGGCAAAGCGGTTTTTGGGAAAACCGCACGAGTCGGCGCAATCGTTGCTGATAAAACCCATTTTTGATCTGGAAATCTGCTATTATTTCAGGCGGGAGGACTTCCTCCCCCGTCCGGGGGTGGATTGCGTTCTGCAAAAACCCGGCAATCTCCACCGATGTGATGGTAGCTTCCTCCCCCGTCCGGGGGTGGATTGCGTTCTGCTGCATATGACCCGCAAAACGCCGCCTGACGTGACGCGGGGACAATGGAAGGCTTATGAACGGTTTGTAGGCGACTGCGCACGGGAGGGCGTGTCCGCGCTCCGCCGCACCCTCAGCCACCGGCAGGCCGTGCGCGCCCTGCGGGAGGCCGGACTGCAAAACGGCACCCCTTCCGGTGATATCCTGTATATCCAATGGCTCTGCCTTTTCCGATCCAGCCTCCGGGGAGGATAAAAATAAGGAGCTTTCGTATCCTCCGATTGGGAGGGAAAATAGTCAAGACCACCAGTAAACTGGTGGCTTGCACAGCCCCTATAAGGGGCTATTACA
>CABSMD010000093.1 GCA_902478725.1 uncultured Clostridia bacterium | reverse complement strand
CCGCCGTTTTGCTTCCCGTCCATTCTTCCGTAAACGTGAAACGGGCAACCAGATAGTTCCGGCTGCCCGCCACCACCTCAAAGCTGTCGTTGCGTATGATTTCCTGATGGTTTACCACGAATTCTATCATCTTAGCCCTCCCATCCAATTAGATATTCCTGCGCTTCACTGTATCGCTCAAAATATTTTCCTTCCACAGCCGTCAGTAATTCAGGTGATGGCTGCGACAATTCCTCCACCGCTTCGTCCGCGTGGCCTTGCATATAAAGCTCCTTTGCCGCGTCATCAAGCAAATACCTTCCTTCCACCCGGTACTTTGGAAACCTGATATACCCGTCTACTAACAAAAAATCCATTATTACACCTCCGTATTATCAACAATCAACTTTCCAATGTTTAACGCTTTGAACAATGTCGTATCCTCCGGGTAAAAGCCGCCGCTTTTAAGCATATATCCGTTATTCCCGCCGTTGTAACAGTTGCCTGTCAATATATTCTCTGCCCCGTTTGACTGGTACCCAGCATAAGACGCATAGGATCTACAGCCGGTTATAGAGCAATTTGAGCCAAAACTAAGGCCGTTCATGCTGCTGTCTTGACAATTTACTACTATCGAGTAGTTCCCGACCGTCATCCCCGTGTATGTCCCGTTTGAAATATCCCGCACAGTTGCGTAATTACCAAACACCAACCCTCCCACAAACTCAGCTGTCGAAAAGTTCCCGCCAGACCACCTCACACTGTTTCCAGCGATTACTACATTATCGCTCCCCTCCATTTTGGAAAAGCTTGCTTGATAGGCTGTTACTGTGACATTAGCCGGTACATTGATAGTACCAGTAAGATTATAGCTGCCGGGCATAAATACCGCCGTCGCCGGTTTGGTACCGTTGGCTGTCGCGGCGTTTAACGCCTGATTTATTATTGCTTCGTCGCCGGTTCCAGTACACACATAATCTCCCTCGCCACCGTATGGAGCTATTGTAACACTGACAGTCTTATTGCTGCCTGTTGCGCCGCTTAACGCCTCCCGCACCTCATCGATCAACTCAGTCAGCACCGGATAGCGGTCGTCCGCTGTGATCCCGCCGCCGTCCGCATAGCCGCGTCTTACGTCAAAGTGCAGCACGCCGTTGGTCACTGCGCGGCCCGCCGCGTCCGTCAGCGTCACATACACCGACAGCTCTCCGGGCTGTGCATAACAGTTGTTTTTCAGGGTTATGACCGCCCCGTTCCCTTCGGTTGCCGCCAGGTCATATACCGCTTCGCCATCCGCGCGTACCGCCGTCACCTGCGCTCCGTTCATGTCATACGGCTGCCCGTTTTCGTAAAAGCACATCCGGATGTCGTTGCCTATGTCCCCCGTGAACAACGGTACCTCGAACCAGATGTCGATTTCCTTTGTTACCTCGATTTTTGCGTTGTACTTTGCCATTTGTTTTCCTCCTTAACTGAATGTGAGCGCCGCGTTAATTGTCAGCGTTTGCTCCGCGTCAAACGACTCGCTTTTAACATATACATCGATCCGGTCGGTATTGCGCTCAAACGATAGAAAATAATGTGCGTCCCCGGTCTGGTTAATGATAAAGTCCGCCATGCCCGCCGATGTATAATGATCCACTTTGTTCCCATTCCGGTCTATGTAAAGAAAACGGTAATCGTTCAGGCTCGGCTGTCCGGCATCCATCAGCAGACCGCGTCCCGCCGTAAAAATCGGCGCCGGCCCTGTGTGAAAGATCGAAACACAGCTTAACTTTGTCACATTGGTACCCATCAGCAGGCTGGGCAGCTTTGTGCGGCCCAATATTTTTGTCCCACTGCTGTTGCGGTATGCCGGATTTACGCTGTAGGTACCCTTAAGCTCCGTCTGATAATACACCCCGGTGCCCAAGCTTGCAACCTTTGAAAAGGCATATTTCCGTTTGTCGGTCAGCGTACCGTTTGCATACTCCGCTATCGGTATGTCATTTGAGGACGGCGGGGTGCTCGAGGACACCGGGCGGCTGTTCTCCCCGTCCTTCTTCATATAGATATACCGTCCATTCGGCAGGATTTCCCCGCCCGCCTCGATCGTCAGACTGCTCCCGTCGTCAAAAAAGGCAACGCCCGGATTGAGCTTGATCTGTGAATTGTATACCGTGGCCTTGCAAGCATCGCTCCACAGCTGCGTCCCGCTTCCCACCAGCGCGGCGGTCATATCGTTCAACTGCCCGTTCGTGCCGCTGTACACGTTTACTCCGCCCGTTGTGAAATTTTTTACCAGATTGTTCAAATCCTCAATGCCGTATGGAACGTCGTCCAAAAACCGGTACTGATAACTCATACTACCTCATCCTCTCCATCATCAAAAATTGGCTGTTCGCCGATGTTATTACTTTCAAACCAGATGTCCACACCGGTGATCCGTTTGGAAAAATCCCGCCGCAGCCCGCCGGTTTCCTTCTGAATCCTGACCACGTCCCCAAGCTGGTAATCCACTCGGTAACGCAGATCCCTGGTTTTTGCGGCCAGCTCCTTCTTCCATTTCTTCTTTTGCAGCTCGCTTTCGGCCTCCGACTGTTCGGTGCTTGACAAAACGCAGTCCCAGCGGAAAATCCCCTGCCGGGTGTCGTCCTTTGTGATCTTGAGCCAGAGGGAGCCGAGGTTGTCGCGCTCGGAGGCGGTGATCCGCCGCCATGTAAAATCCGGGGTGTCGCATACGATGTATTCATATGGCTTAAAGGTGATGCCGTTCCAGCTGCCCGCCCCGGATGTGCGGTAATACCGCCCGAAATTGTCCGCCAGGCCGTTGGCGAGCGGGGGATTGTTGGTTTCCGGATCCCAGTCCCCCATGTCCTTGTATTCCTTGCCATACCAACCCGCCGTGTAGAACTCCTGCAGGTCTTCGGTGTAAGAGGTTTCGAAGGCGTTGCGTGCCGATTCGGAGATCACCAGGCGGATTTCCTGCCCCTTGTTGATCCAGAACCGCCACTGGCAGGTGTCGAAATCGTAAACCATGGAATGCCCGGCGTTGTCGCGGGCAAGCAGGTCGTGCACCACGTCGAAGACGGGGTTTGTGGTGTTGCGCCAGAAGTTGATGACCTCATCCGAGACCGACGGGCCGGCCGGCTCGCCGGTCACCACCCCGTCGGCCGGATCGAACCCCTTCGTAAGAAGCAGCCAGTCTATGATGCTCGTAATCGTCGGGTTTTCGGGCAGATCTGCAGTGACAAACTTTTGTACCACCCGCCGGGTGAGCAACCAGTTGGGAGTTCTGCCGTAGATAATAAACTCCGCGCCGACCTGCTTGCCGGTGATAAAGGCCTGCTTGTCCCCCTGCAAAGCGAGCAGATAGGGGGTGGCCTCCTCGGTCATGACGGCCGCGATACCGCTTTGCGGTGGGAAATGCGCCTCGAAGGTGCCAACGTCGTTGTAGTACAGCTTCCAGTAAGAAGAAATGATGTCGTGCTCAATGTGCTCCAACTGTGCGTGCAGGAGGCCGTCCGGCCCGTAGGAAAGTGAAAAAATCCGAATATCCTCCATCAGTACACCGCCTCGATATAGTTATTGTTGAACCTGCATTCGACCAGCATTTTTTTCTGAGAGACTGTCGTGGAGGAGGCATAGGCGTAGTTTTCGGTTTCGATGCGGTTCATCCCCCGTGCGAGTGCGAAATCGGAGAGGAAAGTCTCCTTGGAGATAAAATTAATCAGATTATCCCCGTTGCTGCTGGTGATTCTGCGTTCGCGCATGTCGAGGGTCACCGACTCTCCCTTTGCCAATGGGTATTCCAGCTCCAGCTTTTGGCCGGTGGTGACATTTTTGATGCGTAGGCCGGTGCCGTCCGGCCAGGCCAGCGGCTCGTTGTTGGTGACGGTAAAGACCGGTTCGCAGGGCGAATCGCCCTTGTTAAGCAGGTCAGCGCCTGAAAGGCGGGTGGAAAACGCGAGCTTTCCATTTGTGCCCCAGGCGCTGTTTGCGATGTTGCCGTAGAGGTGGTTTTTGCGTTCGTATACCGGCTCTGCCGTGTCCTCGAAGTCGTTGAACAAAGGGTCGTCGCAGGTAAACTGGATAACGAACTTGGCGAACGGCCCGATTCGTTCCGGGTCGTCTAAGCTGGTGCAGCGGCAGGCGATCCCGCGCCGCTTGTTGCCGGACTGGATTTTGAGTACGCCCGGATAGTACAGAATGCGTGTCATCCGCGACAGTTCCTTTTGCAGGGCGCGCGAAGCGTCGCCCGATACCGTGATCACGCGCAGGCGGTCGACCTCGCTGAGGGTTTCCTGACCGCGCTGTCCGGCGTAGGACGTGACATTGAACTCCTTGGTCGGCAGGCCGAGCCCGGCGACCGACAGGGTACGGAAAACCGCCTCCTGCCCGCCGCTTAAAACCAGCCGTCCCGCCTCGTTTTCAAAACTGATGTGGATCAAAATGATACCCCCCTTAACCTGTTGATCGTGTCGTTCGCGTTGGCCGCCTGAATCTGCCGGGCGGTGGAATCGCCGCTTGCGGCGAAATAGTAGGTCGGCGCGTAGGTCTGCGAGCTGGAGGCCGCCGTGACCGCCGTACCGGAGTAGGGCTCGACGTTAACCGTCAGGGCGCTCTGGTTGAGGCTGACGGTAAATTGAAGCTGTTCCATAAGCCCCTCGATCTCGCCCGCAACCTCTTTAAACATGGCAAAAAAGTTGTCCTTTGAGGCCGTGCCCATTGCGGCGAATGAATCCGGCACCGAAATGCCGAGCTCGTTGCACATGTCGAGCACGCTCTGTTTCAGCTCGTCCACCTTGCGTATATTCTCTTCGGCGGCGACCAGGTCGTCGCCATAAAGCGCGTCGGCGGCCTGGTCAACGGTGTTCATGAAATCCTGTTCTGCCTCAAACCAGTCCTGCAGAGCCTGTTGCGGTGTGCGGAGCATGAGCTCCATCAGCCCGACCGCGTCCTCCGGCTTCATCTTCTTAATATCTTCCAATATTTTCTTGGGGATATTGGGCAGCTCTTTGATTTGTTTGAACAGCTCTGTGAACCGTTCGAGCTGCTTTTGCCGGAACCCGAAATCGACCAATCCTGTGGACTGGTCAATAATCCTGCCGTTTTGGTTCTTGACGCTGAAGCGAAACATGTAGTTGCCGAAATCGCTGACGCTGTCGCGGAAGCTGTCCATCGATGACAAAACATCCTGCAGGGCCTTGTCTGCCTCGTCGTAGAGGCCTTGCAGCAGCTTGCCGACCTGGTCGGTGAGGGTCTGGGTCTGCTTAACGGCGAAGTCCTCTATCTTTTCGGTGTAGTCCTGCCATTCCTCCTCGCCCTCTGTGAAATACGAATCCCGCAGGTACTTCATTCCGATGTAGTATTCCTGTTCGCTGATCAGGCCGAGCTTCTGCTTGCGTTCGAGCAGGTGGAGTTCTTCTTCAAAGGCTTCCTTGTTGGCCTTTTTGGCTTCCTCCACGCGTTTCTGCTCGTATTCCATAACCTCCTTGGTGTACTTCCACCATTCCTCCGAACCGCGGGTGAGGTAGTTGTTGCGGAGTTTTTCAAGTTCGCGGTAGTAGTCGGCGGTGGTGATGGCGGCGGTGTCGAGCTGGAGCTTGAGGTTTTTGACGGCGGCGTCCATGGCGTCCTTGCCAAAATCCTCTCCGACTGTGATTCCTACCTGCAAGCCTTCGACCAGCATGTTTCCGTTTTCGTCGCGGCTGATCCGGCGGTTAGCCTCGTCGATTGCCGCGTCTACCACTTCTGCCGCCGCGCTCCTTACCGCCTCCTTTTCCGAGGCGATTCCAACCGCTATGCCCTGTGATATAGGCTTACCGATCTCCTTGGCAAAAACCCGCGACGGTGAATGGATGCCGAAAAAATTCTTAAATTTTTCTACCAATTTATCTTTGAAACCAGAAATAGCTGATGTCAAATTACCCGGTATTGATTGGAATCCCTGTACGATACCGCCAATCAAATCTTCGGTTATATACCTCCCGAATTCGGCCAGTTTTTCCTGTAATCCTGTCACGGCAGTTCGTATCATTTCAACGATAGAATCAGCAAACCTGGAAGCACTTGCAGTAATACTTGGGATAATCTGCTCCACCAGAGTGTTCCAAGCATTATTCCACTCCGTTGTGACTTTCTCTTTTAAGGAGGAAAAGCCATCAACAATCCCTTTTATCAAAACATCGGTAATATATTTTCCACATTCTTCTAATTTAGCTTCACATTCCGAAACCATCCATCGAAATATTATTCCAATATTTTCGTTTGTTTCGTGAATTGCAGAAGTCAGATCTTCCCAAAATAATTTCACCCATGACTTCCCTGCCTCGCCCCCGGAGTACTTAAATCCTTCGGTGGCGTCCTCCGCCAAGCCGCTGGTATCGATCTCGCTCCCGTCAATGCCTTCCTGCACGCCTCCAGCGTAGTTCTTTCCCCCGCCTGCACCGCTGTCCTTCATATCATCGTCTCTATCCATCGACTGCAGGACATAGTCCATGAAGATATCAAGCGACTGGTAAGCGTCGTCTCCGGCATTTTCCACAGCGCCGAACCAGGCATCGACAAAATCAGTACCGTACACCTCGCTCTGCGCGATCAAAACATTTCCAAATTGATATACCGCGTCTTTCACGCCTGCAATGCTTTCGGGAGCTTCCTGGGCAAATGACCGGAAGTTCCGCTTGATCTGCTCTGCGTTGATTGCCGACGCCTGTGCCGTTTCGTTCATGGATGACGCGAAAATGCCCTGCGCCCTTTTGTATTCCTGACTGGAATCCAGGTAGGCCTGCCGGGCCGTTTCTATGTTCCCTTGAAGCTCTTGCAGGGATTTATTTGCCTCGTCCCAATCAGACCCTTTGTAGCCCTTCATCTTCTCCCGCAGCTCGGCCTCCTGCTGCAGGAGCTTGTTCAGATGAGAGGCGGCCTGCAGCTGTCCCATATAGGCGTTCTGCATCATCTCAGCCGCCGCGTTTTGCTTGGCCAGCCTTTCCTTGGCCGCAATCACCTCCTCAACCTTTTCCCTGTTGAGGTTCAGCAGGCCGTTTTCCTCGTCGTAATGGAGATTGAGGTCGGGCAGAATTTCGTTGAGCTTGTCAACAATGCTCTTCATCTTTGCCTTTTCCGCCGCGCTTTTGTTCTCCTTCTCCGCCAGCTTGTATAGCTCGTCCGTCAGCTTTTCCGCAACCAGTGCCTCTGCTTCTATGTTCTCCAGGTTCCTCTGCCGTTCCGTTCGCCCCGAGGAGATAGAATCGGTTACCTCTTTGTTGGCCTCGCATAGCTTCTGTGTTTCTTCGCAAAGCTTCTCTCTTTCCTCCCGCTGCTTTTTTGCTTCCTCCGTTTCATGGTTCATCACGGTACTTAGAGTGGCTATGATTGCTGTTGCGGCTACCAGGATGGTGATAAACGCCGCCACCGGATTGGCGGCAATTGCCGCGTTCAGCTGAAGCTGTACCTTTGTCAAAAGCCCCTTTGCCGCGGCGCCGATCCCTTCCGTTGCCGCAAGCTGTGTGACGTTGATCTTTGAGGCCTGTAAGCTCAGGTTATAAGCCTTCATTGCCAGCTCCGATGATTTCTGCATCGTGCTTAATGTATCAAAGGCCTTGCCTAATGTCCCAATCAGCTTAACCGAGTTGTTGATACTGCTTGTTACAGCATTTAGATTCTTTGCAAATTCAAGCAATCCGCTTGCGTTTAAGCTTGTGTTTACTGTTGTGCTGCCTGCCATACGTTTCACTCCTTTATTTCTTTTTGGATATTCCGCACGGCTCTTTTGTAAATGTATCCCATTTACACGGCTCTATTAAGGCGGTTCTTGCTTATGGCTCTATAAAAAGAGCACACGCTCTTCAGCGTGTGCTCTCGGCTCTCTTATTTGTTAATTACTGTTCATTTTTTATATATTCAAAATAAGTTGGAGAAGATTTGGTCTCTATATATTGTCCTTTTTTTTCTACAGTCATGACATAAGCAATAGTATGAATGTTCAAACCAAAGGCTTCATCTTGATTTGTTTCTAATAATTTAAATTCACCGTTTTCACATTCGAATTTCATTGTGGTCTTATATTCTTTCCCATTTTCTTTATATACTCCATTACTCTCATATACAAAGTATTCCTTACTGTCTAATGTGAAAGCTTCTGTCAGTGCAAAGCTTTCTTTCTTTGTTTTCCTATTTTCCATAACATTCTTATTTACCGCTTCCACGATTTCCGCAACTTCCTTCGGAACCTTCGTGTTCTCAATTCCGTCGTCGCTCTTCCCACACCCCGTGAACAACCCCATGCAAAGCACAACAGCCAGCAACATGCTAATTGTTTTTTTCATTTTTACCCCTCCTGCAATTTTGTTGCTTCCATTATATGATATTTTTTCCAATATTGCAAGACATTTTTGTGCTTTATGCCGCCAAAGCACCATCCATAAACTCGAAATCGACCAACCCTGTGGACTGGTCAATTATTCCGCAATTTTGTTGTTTCCATTATACTATTTTCCGTCCAACATTGCAAGGGTTCATTTGTACACTTTAAAATATCAAAAAACACCTGACAATCCGTCAAGTGTTTTTTAAGGAGTTACTGGGCGTTATTGCTGTTTTTGGTAACCTCGTCCCAATAGATTTGATCCATCAGGGCGATCATAACAATGCCGTTCGGGTCAGCCTCAAAGCCGTTGTTGATATAGTGCACGTTTGTCATGCTCACCAGCCCGTTGTATTTCTTCGGCTGTTTTTCGCGGATAATGTTGTTGTCCTTGTCATAGTATACCAGTGCGCTCCAGGCATTCTGTACCGTGCTCGACTCCTGCAGCTGGTATTCGCCTTCGTTGAACAGAGCCATTGCCTCATCGGTGCCAAGCCCCACGTGCACGCCCTTGTCCGTCTGGTATTCCGCCACGGTGCTGCGGATGCAGCAGACCACATCGTCGCGGTAGATCAGGGAAAGGCCGCCGTAAGCAACATTGTCGCCCGTGCCGCCCTCTGTGCCGAGCTTGGCTTCCACGTCCGCGCGGGACATTCCGAG
>CABSMD010000092.1 GCA_902478725.1 uncultured Clostridia bacterium | reverse complement strand
TTCCGTTTTCAAAGTGGTAAAACAACTGCCTGGACATATCCCTCAGCTCTTTGCAAAATTGGGAGCTGAAGTAGAGAACGCTCCGCTGCGTTCTTCCAGGCTCCGTCTTATTTGCGTGGTGCAGTGCAAACGGCGGAATAAAGACCACATCGCCTGTATGAATGGTATAAGAGTGCGTTTTAATAAAATATTTCCTCTCTCCAGCCTCCTGATAATACAGTTCATAGTGATCGTGATAATGGTTATCGACCGGGCCGTTGGGATAGTACGTCTGAGATATTCCAAACGGAACATTCGTTCTTAATAAAATCTGCTGATAATATTTCATAATTTTATCAATCTCCTCTAAAACTTATATCAAAATATATCATGTTAGATGAAAGAAGTCAATATTGGTAAAGTATTTTGCTGTTTTATCTGTTACATTTAAAGTAGATTTCACTTTCATAAATGCGGTGTGCCCATTGAGTGGGAATACGCCGGAAAATTCGGGAGAGGAGCTGGATGTAGAATGAAAAAGTATCTATCGTTTCTGCTGTGTTTCTTGCTGGTAATAACCTGTATGGTTGTCATGCCTGCGACGGCAGAACCGGAAGAAGCCGACATCTTTGCGGAACGGATAGCAGATGGCGGATTCGAAGGTGCGTCTGATGGAACACAATTAATATCAGGCGTATGGGACAAAAGGGGAACCGCTACGGCCGCCGCTACCAATGTGGCTTCGCACAGTGGAACCATGTCTGCCCTGCTTAAGCCTGGCGGCAGTACAACCGCCGGCGGTACCGAGGGGCTTTTGGCAAAAAGTCCGATCACAGTCGCTGAGGATGACTTTGGCGATTATTTTCTCGTCGAAGCCTACATGAAAGCTGCATCCGCCACGCCGGCTGAAGGTTTGCGCGGCAGGGTCGGGGTTCGTGTCACAGGCTCCATATTGAAACAAAGCGCAGGCTTTGATCTCAGCAACGAAGAGTGGACACGCGTATATTACATATTAGAGGCGAATAAATCGGAATATGTCGATGGTTACAAGCCAATGTTCGGCATTTATCAGAACAGCAAAAATGCGGATGATACTTTTAAGGGCGAAACTGCCGAGATTTATGTCGACGATTTGTCGATGAGGCGCATCAAGGCCGCTGAGGTCGCAACGCCTTCCGGTGTGCAATCCATCTCGGTACCTGAAGGCGAATCTGTCACAGAAACGTACACAACCGAGGTTTTGAATGAGTTTGGCAATAATCAGGTTTCGCAAAACCGTGTGGTATGGAGCCTGCAGGAAGCGGTAGCGGGCGTATCTATCGATCCGGCCACCGGCGTGCTTACGGTGACAAAAGATGCCGCACCAGGTACGGTGAACATCATCGCAACGCAGGACGGCGTTTCCTCCGAGCCCTTGAGCGTGAGCCTGACAGGGAATATTTTTGCAAATCTTATAGCGGCTGATGGCAGCTTTGAATCTTTAGCGGTTGGCGCTAATGTACTTTCAAATAATGGATGGGATCCAAGAGGAACAAGTCCGGCGAAACCGACTGTCGTCGTAACAGACACGGACGGATACAATAGTGCAAAGTCCGCCCTGTTAACACCGGCCGGTACCACAAATTCCGGTGGTGCCGAGGGGATCATTGAAAAGAATACTCTTCCCATTACTCTGGAAGACGATCTTGGCGAGTTTTATATCATTGAAGCCTATATGAAAGCCGCTTCCGCTACGCCGTCTGACGACTTGCGCGGCAAGGTTGCACTTCGCTGCAACAACGGCAGTAAGTTGCTGCAGGGCCCCCGGGTTGAACTCAGTAATAGCGAATGGACGCGTGTTTATACCATTTTCCAGGTAAATAAGGAGGATTTTAACACCCAGGGTTACAAGGCAGTGTTTGGTATCGATCAAAACAAAAGCTGCAAAGGCGATGATTTTGCTGTTTACATTGACGATGCATCTGTAAAGATCGTCAGAGCCGCGAAATTAAGTAAGCCTTCTGGCAGTGTGGAGATTCCACTGCCGGGTTCCGACCCGGTGGAGGAGACCTATACGGTCGATGTATTCAATGAGTTTGGCGATCAGTCGGTCTCGACCAAGCGTTTGGTTTGGAGCCTGCAGGAAGAGGTGGAGGGTGTGTCCATCAATCCTGCGACCGGCGTATTGACGGTTACAAGTGAAGCGTCTACAGGAACTGTACACATTGTAGCCGAGGAAGACGGGATTCAGTCGGAAGCGCTGGAGGTTGCGTTGGTTGATTCCCCGCCGGAGGCGTCGGAGGTTTCTATTTCTGATGGTGGCAACAACCTTTTGACCGGCCATTATACCTATACGGATAACCACGAAGAAGCAAATTCCCGTTATCGCTGGCTGCGCGGCACCGATTTAGAGGATATTGACAGTTGGGAAGCGGTCATGAGCGGTACTTGTACGGCCTCGGATTTGCCTACCTATACGGTAACAGAAAATGACTATAATAACTATCTGGTATTTGAGATCACACCGGTCTCGACTGTAGAACCGGTAACAGGCACCACAGTGCGTAGTGAACCCTATCTGCTTCCTGTGGCCCCAGTTGCGTCGGATGTCGCCATTGAGGGCGGTGCCGTCATTGGCCGTGAACTGACAGGAACATATGTATACAGCGATGCCAATGACACCGAGGCGGATCAAAAAGACGAGTCTACCTACCGGTGGCTGTATAGCAGCACAGTGGATGGGGATTACCAGCCGATATCCGGCGCTACGGGAAAAACCTATACCGTCGCCGCCGACATGGCCGGAAAGTACATTAAATTTGAGGTAACACCGAAGAATAGTGCGCCTGCCGGTGATAGAGGCCTGCCTGTGGCAAGTGATCCGGTTTATGTGACAAGCGCAAATCAGGCTCCGATTGCGTCGGATGTCAGAATCACAGGTAATCTTGACGTTTCATCGATTATAACCGGCGCGTATGGATTCAGTGATCCGGATGGGGACGACGAGGGACAGAGCAAGTATCAATGGTACTTCTGTGATACAGCAGACGGGGAATTTAAGGAAATTCCCGGGGAGACGGCAAGGTCACTTGTGATTCCCGAACTGTATGCAGGTAAATTTATTAAGTTTGAGGTAACACCGGTTGACAAGTTTGGTTTGGCAGGAACCAGTATGCAGAGTGAGGCGGTGCAGATTCGTGCTGCTTTGCGCAACAGCCTGTTTGTTGCACTCGACGGCAATGATGAAAACGATGGTTCGCTGGAAGAGCCTTATGCTACACTGGAAGCGGCACGCGATACCATCCGCGAGTGGAAAGCGAACGGCCAGATGCCTGAAGGCGGTGTAACTGTCTACATCAGAGGCGGCCTTTACCATCTTTCCCAAACCTTTGAATTGACCGAGGAGGATTCCGGTACGGCGGATATGCCGATTGTTTACCGTCCCTATGGCGATGAGAAGGTAACCTTCTCCGGCGGGTATGATATGAAGCTGGGACAATTCCAGCCTGTGGCCGGAGATATGAAAAACAGGTTAAAATCAGCCGACGCGCAAAATGCCGTTGTGGTTGCGGATTTGGCGGATCTGGGTATTGACGAGGTAGAGCCCGTTTCGACAGACAAGAGCAGTCAACGTTATAACCTGTATGCACCGATGATGGAGATGGACGGGGAGCGTATGAACCTGGCCCGTTATCCCAACAGTGACTTGAGAACCGACCGGCCGAACCTTAAAGTTACCAGAACAGGCGCGCCGCCGGTCGTGACGTATAGTGACGAAACATTTTCAACATGGACCTATCAGCCCGACCAAATCTGGTATCTTGGATACTGGCAGTATGAGTGGGCGGCTGAATATGTCCAGGGTACGATAGATTCATCGGCAAAGACCCTTACCTTTACCACGGAGTTTAACTATAATAAGTTAAGCGCGAATTATTCCGCGCCGGTCAGGGCATTTAATATCTATGAGGAAATCGACGAGCCGGGCGAGTGGTACATTGACCATGCAACTGGGAAACTGTATCTTTATCCTGTTGCTGGTTCGAATACAGACTCTACCGTAACCATGACCCATGTTGACTTTGATCTGTTCCAATTGAACAACGCGTCTAATATTACCCTGCAGGGTTTGGAAATCAAGGGTAGCCGGGGATATGGCGTGGTGATCGATGGTGGATCCAATAACAAGGTTGAAAACTGTGACATCCATCTGTTTGAGAACAAAGCCGTTGATATCAAGGGCGTCAGCAGTTATCACAACGGTGTCAATAACAGCAAAATCTACCATTGCGGTTTTGGTGCGGCGAATCTCAACGGCGGCGACACAGCGTCACTGACGCTTTCTGAAAACTATATCTCCAACAGTGAGATTTTTGACTTCTCCATGATGCGGGAGGTTTATGCGCCCGGCGTCGGAGTGGGCGGAGCAGGAAATATTCTCAGCCACAATGATATCTATAACTGTGCCCACCAGGCGGTTTCGCTCAGTGGCGTGCTTAATGTAATCGAGTATAACAAGTTGCACAATGTTTGCCGCAACGCAGCCGACATGGGCGTTATTTACTTGGGACGCCGCTTGACCGACCAGGAAAACACCATTCGGTATAACCACTTTTATGATGTAGGTGACTTTGGTACAAAATCCTTCTATTCATGTTGTGTCTTTACCGATGATGGTGACTGTAATACCGTTGTATACGGTAACGTCGCAGGGCCGAACGTACCAAATTCACAGATATTCAAAGTCCATGGCGGCGCGAATAACCATTTTTACAACAACCTGCTGCTTGACGCGCCCCGTGTATTCTATCAGAACGCATGGGATAAAGGCAGATGGTACGACAGCATGTTTGGCACCAGGCTGCAAACGTTTGCCGATTCAGCTAAGACGGCCTTTGCCAATGAGCTGTGGTTGGAAAAATGGCCTTATCTGGCAGATTTGAAGGATTCAACGTCGAAAAATGACATTCCATATGTAGATGTTTATCCGAATGAGATGTCTAAAAACGTGTATATCTATGTGAATGAAGAGCCTCACCCTACCAGTCAGTATTCGATTTCCAGCGGATCCGGCGGAGAGGTAACCGGCGTGAAGACGAACCTGCAGTTCCAGGGTGAGCAGTATAAGAGTATGGTCAAGGATTGGGACGGCGGCAACTACACGCTGACCGACGCGGCTTACACCGAAATCCGCAAAAGTATTCCCGAGTTTGAAACGATTCCGTTTGAGGCCATCGGGCCGGTAAGCGCATCCAATACCGCGCCGGTTGCACGGAATGTTAAAATTTTCCGGGATACCGGGAAACAAAATACCCTGGTTGGCAGCTACACTTATTATGACAGTGAACGTGATCTGGAAGGCGAGAGCGTTTACAAGTGGTATGTGGCTGACCAGAACCAGGAGAACGGCTATAAGCTGATCGATGGGGCAAACGAACGAACCTTTACGTATACGGATGAATATGCCGACAAGTTTATCAAGTTTGAGGTTACGCCTAAGGATTCCTTGGGCAATGCGGGAACCCCTGTACGGTCTGAGGCGACACAGCTGATCTCCAGCAAGGATGGGTTGCTTGTTATGATCCAGACGGCTGAGGAGCTGCTGGATGCAGCTGTAGAGGGCTCGGGTCTTGGCGAGTATCCGAAGGATGCGATCGATGCGTTCAAACAGATCATCGAGGACGCGAAGGATGTCTACGAAGACGAAGGTTCTGATATTTCAGCAATTGAGAGACAGGCATCCCTGCTGCAGGCTGGAACGGAAACCTTCCAGAAAGCCCGGATACAGAGCTTTGTATCTGACATGACCACAGGCATGGTAGAGATTCCGGACGATTTAACTGATATGGATCTGAACTTTACCAATCTGACCGGGGAGCTGACCCTTCAGACCAATACCCTGCCTGCCGGTACGATCCGTCTGGTTATAAACGGGAAAGAGGTAACGATTACTGTACCGGCGCCTACGCCGCTTGCAGATGGTAAGCTGGTGATCCGCGCCATGACCGAATCCACCTCCGAAGAAGTGGGAGACAGCTATGTGATATTTATGGTCGGGACATCTTCTGACACATTTGCACAGCCTTTGAATGTTACGGTATCCGGCGCTGCCGGTAACCGCTTGCGGATGGTTGAAAACGGTCAGTTGATTGAAATTGCAGGTGCCACAACCTCCGGACAGAACCTGGTATTCCCGCTGGTTAAGGGCGGTGAGATTGCTGTTTATGGTTCTGTGGTGCTCAATGGTGACACTTCGTTGAAGTCTATTACCGTAAATGACCAGGTGATCACCTGTGTCGCAGGCCAATATGATTATTCGGTAGAATTGCCTTATGGGACGAAGAAGGCGACCCTATCTGCGGCAACAAACAATGCAAACGCGACCGCTAAGATAACGCAGCCATCGAAACTGCCTGGAACGGCAAAGATAGCGGTAACCGCACAGGATGGAACAACCAAAGCAACGTATACCGTTTCCATCACGATAGCAAAGAGGGACGCAACACCCACTCCGTCTCCTACACCGGATACGCCGGTTATCCTGCCACCGTCCGGCAATGGCAACGGCGGAACCTATATTCCTGGTTCGGGCAGCATTTTAGGATCCGGCAGTTCCGGTGAATCGAACCAGAATGTAACCAATGCAATATTTAAGGATACGGCAGGGCACTGGGCACAAGCTGATATTGAAGAGCTCTATGGCCGGGGCATTGTGGCGGGCGTAACGGCGGATACCTTTGAACCGGAGCGCCAGATCACGCGGGCGGAGTTTGCAACGCTGGCCGTGAAAGCCCTTGGCCTCAGCGACAGCACGAGCGCGAGCTTTGCAGATGTAACAGAAGGCGCATGGTATTTCGATAGCGTAAACGCCGCGGCAAACGCCGGCCTGATCGTCGGTTCGGATGGGTACTTCCGTCCTGATGATGTAATCACCCGTGAAGAGATGGCGGTGATAATCGCAAAGGCCTATGCCCTCTGCGGTGGTGAGGCCGGTGAAAGCGGAGCGATTGACAGGTTCAGCGACAAGGATCAAATCGCATCGTGGGCACAGGCTTCGGTAGATATGGTTACCGGCGCAGGGCTTATCAGCGGTATGACGCCGTCAACCTTCGGCGGACAAAACTTTACGACCCGCGCCCAGGCGGCCGCGGTAATCCGGCGGATGCTCCGCGCAGTGAATAAATAAGTAACTTCCCATCTCCTTTCTATTTAAAAGAACCGGCCTGGATTGGTCGGTTCTTTTGTTTCTTGGGAATTTTTATCTGCCGTATTGCTTGACGGATTAACGTTTATCCTATAAAATAGAATAGATAAAGAAAGGCAAACGGCGAGGTGAATGGTTTGGGGGCTCGAATCAGCACGGTAGAACAGGGAAGTATGGCAGAACGGAAGGGAATCCGGCCCGGCTGGCGTCTGGAGAAGATCAACGGCGAGGATTTTGCCGATATTTTGGAATACCGTTTTCTTTGCTGCAGCGAGCGGGTCGCGCTCTCTTTGACCACCGATACGGGAAAGGTCAAAAAACTGGTCATCCAAAACGATTACGAGGACATCGGCATCGGGTTTGAAAATCCCCTGATCGACCGGCCCCGGAGCTGCCGAAACAAGTGTATTTTCTGCTTTATCGACCAGCTGCCAAAGGGGATGCGGGAAACCCTTTATTTCAAAGATGACGACTCCCGCCTGTCTTTTCTGCACGGCAACTATATTACCCTGACCAATATGACCGAGCGTGATTTGTGGGGAATCGTGAAAACACGCATCAGCCCGATTAACATTTCAGTGCATACCACAAATCCCGCGCTGCGGGCGAAGATGCTGAACAACCGTTTTGCGGGCGATATTTTGGATAAAATGCGCTATTTAGCGGAAAATACGATTACAATGAATTGTCAGATCGTCTGTTGCAAGGGGATCAACGACGGAGAGGAGTTATCCAAAACCGTACGTGATCTGGCTGCGCTTTATCCCCATGTCAATAGTATATCGGCGGTGCCGGTGGGCTTGAGCCGCTATCGGGAAGGGCTGTACCCGTTAGAGGCATATGAAAAAGCGGATTGCGCGGCTCTGCTTGACCGGGTTGAACGGCTACAGCTGGAGCTTTTGAATCGCATTGGAACCCGTCTGATCTACGCGGCGGATGAATTTTACCTCAAAGCCGGCAGAGACCTGCCGACTGCCGACTCTTACGAGGGTTTTCCCCAGATCGAAAACGGCGTGGGGATGATCAGCTCGATGCGGGAGGAATTCTATGACGGCTTGGTGGAGCTGTCCAAAAAGCCGTGTGACAAAAGGCTCAGTATCGTGACCGGTACCGCCGCCGCGCCTGAACTTAGCCGTTACGCGGCAGCGTTGGAAGCGGTACGGCCGGGTTTAGCGATTACGGTTTATGCGGTGAAAAATGACTTTTTTGGCCACGGCGTTACTGTAGCGGGTCTGTTGACTGCGGGCGATATCCTGCGCCAAACGAAAGGGCAGAACCTGGGGCAGGCGGTTTTGATCTCGCAAAACATGCTCAAGGCGGATGAGGCGGTATTTCTAGACGACATTACCCTGGAAGCGTTTGAGCAAAGGCTTGGCGTGCCGGTGGTCTGCGTGGGGGACAGCGGGTACGATTTGATCGACACGATAGAAAGTCTATAAGAAAGAGTCTGCAAGATAGAGGTTCTGCAAGAAAGAGCATCTGTATGATGGAAAATCTTGAAACTGGAGAAAAAATATGAAGAAAAAACCAATCGTAGCAATCGTGGGGAGGCCGAACGTCGGCAAGTCAACCCTCTTTAATAAAATAGCGGGCAGCCGGATCGCGATCGTCGAGGACACCCCCGGCGTGACACGCGACCGGATTTATGCGGACGCGGAGTGGCTGGATCACGCCTTTACCCTGGTTGACACCGGGGGCTTTGAGCCGTTTAGCAAGGACATTATTCTGTCCCAGATGCGCCAGCAGGCGCAGCTTGCCATCGACGCGGCGGATGTGATTTTATTTGTCACCGACATCCGCGACGGGGTAACGGCCGCTGACCACGAGG
>CABSMD010000091.1 GCA_902478725.1 uncultured Clostridia bacterium | reverse complement strand
GGGGAGCCAGCAATGACAGGCCGGACTGATAGACCGCCGGCAGGACAAATTCATTGACCTGCATCTGTGCAATATTATAATCCAACAGTACCGAGTCGAAATGGCCGCAGCGCACCTGCCGGAGTACGGCATCGTTGCCGCCGTCTGCTACGGCATTGGCATAACGGAACAAGCCCTCCTGCTTGAGCCTTTTGATCGACTCCCCGAGACGGGAAAGGTATTTCGTTTCTTCCCCGGATTCATCCGCCGGATAGAAATCTAAAATATCGATCCGATCCAGTTCCGCCTTTTGCAAAAGCGCAATGATGTCCGCGCGCAGGGCTTCGTATCCGGATGCCACAGTAGAAAGACATGTGTGCAGGACGACGTTTTTTCTATTCTTCATACAGGATAAAAGGGCGGCGTCTGCCGCATAAAAATAGTTTATTCCATGATCTGCGGCGCGCCCGGCCAACGGTAAGGAACTGGCAGTCAGCTTGAGGCACACCGGAGAAACCTTTTGATCGGCATAGTTTCTGTATAGCATTTGTGATTCTCCTATCGTTTGTTTTACTTCATTAGTTTCGACAGCCAGGGGAAAGATTCCTTCTATATCCTTTTTTTAAATATTACCTGTTGAACTATAGCGCCATTTGTTATACAATATGGAGTGATACCTTTCACCAGATTGAAAAATATTACTGGGCCAAAAGAAATGCTTGACAAGGGTTACCAGGAAACGTATAATAGATACAAACGAATGTTCGTATAAAGGGTGAATGCCATGGAAGAAAGATTTGAAATCGTTTCAGAATACCAGCCGACGGGCGACCAGCCGCAGGCAATCGAGTCGCTGGTCGAGGGTTTGCAGCGCCAGGAGCATATGCAGACGCTTTTGGGCGTAACAGGGAGTGGGAAAACCTTTACGGTGGCCAATGTTATTGCGGCGGTAAACAAGCCGACCTTGATCTTAGCACATAACAAAACGCTTGCCGCCCAGCTTTGCTCGGAGTTTAAGGAATTTTTTCCAAACAACGCGGTGGAGTTTTTTGTGTCCTACTATGACTACTACCAGCCGGAGGCGTATCTGCCGCACACGGATACCTATATCGAAAAGGACGCACAGATCAATGACGAGATCGATAAGCTGCGCCATAGCGCGACGGCGGCCTTGTTTGAACGAAGAGACGTGATTATCGTTTCGAGCGTTTCGTGCATCTATGGCCTGGGTGATCCGGAGGACTACAAGGATTTGATTATCTCCCTGCGGCCGCAGATGGCGATGGAACGGGACGATCTGCTCGCAAGGCTGGTGGAGATTCAGTATGAGCGCAACGACATTAACTTTATTCGTAATAAATTTCGGGTACGCGGGGATGTCGTGGAGATTTTTCCTTCCAGCTCCAATGAGACCGCCATACGGGTGGAGTTTTTTGGAGATGAGATTGAACGAATCACGGAGATCAACGCGCTTACAGGAGAGGTGAAAGGGCTGCGCAGCCATGTGGCCATTTTCCCGGCTTCCCACTATGTTACGACGAAGGATAAAATGGACCGTGCCATCCAGTCCATTGAAAATGAGCTGGAGGAGCGTTTGCGCGTGTTGCAGGACGAGGATAAGCTGCTGGAGGCACAACGGCTCAAACAGCGAACCAGTTATGACCTGGAAATGATGCGCGAGGTAGGCTTTTGCCAGGGGATCGAGAACTATTCCCGCCACATCAGTGGACGGGCAGCGGGCAGCGCGCCGTTTACCCTGATGGATTTTTTCCCAAAGGATTTCCTTTTGGTGGTGGACGAGGCGCATGTTACGATCCCACAGGTACGCGGGATGTACGCGGGCGACCGTTCCCGCAAGGATACGTTGGTGGAATACGGCTTCCGTTTGCCGTCCGCTTACGATAACCGTCCGCTTAATTTTGCGGAATTTGAGAAGCGGATCAACCAGGCGATCTTTGTCAGCGCGACGCCGGGACCTTATGAACGGGAGCATTCCTCCCAAATCGTGGAACAGGTGATCCGGCCGACTGGATTGATTGATCCGGAGGTATCGGTGCGTCCCATCAAGGGACAGATCGACGACCTGTACGGCGAGATCATAAAGCGTGTGGAACGGGAGGAGCGTGTGCTTGTTACCACGCTTACCAAGCGAATGGCCGAGGATTTGACCACTTATTTTGAGGACATGGGGGTCAAGGTGCGTTATCTGCACTCCGATATTGATACGCTGGAACGGATGGATATTATCCGCGACCTGCGTTTGGGTGTGTTCGACGTGCTGGTTGGGATCAATCTTCTGCGGGAAGGGCTGGATTTGCCGGAGGTTTCCCTGGTGGCCATTTTGGACGCCGATAAGGAGGGCTTTTTGCGTTCCGAAACCTCGCTGGTGCAGACCATCGGCCGCGCCGCCCGAAACGCACAGGGAACGGTTATCATGTACGCCGATCAGGTGACCGATTCGATGGGGCGCGCGATTTCTGAAACCAACCGCCGCCGTAAAATACAGATGGATTATAACAGGGAACACGGCATTGTACCGAAGACGATTATCAAGAGTGTCCGCGACGTGATTGAGGCGACCACCGCCATAGAGGAGGAGCCGGAGGTGTTCACCGAGGACGAAACCGCCGTGCTGATTGAGCAGTTGAAGGAAGAGATGCGCGCCGCCGCCGCCGAACTCGATTTTGAACGGGCCGCCGCGCTGCGCGACAGGATCATGCTGCTGGAAAAGGAGAAATGAGGGTGATGCATATGAACGATCATATTTTTATTAAGGGCGCGAGGGAACATAATCTGAAGAATATCGACGTTACGATCCCACGGGACAAGCTGGTGGTCATCACCGGCCTGAGTGGAAGCGGAAAATCCTCCCTTGCATTTGACACGGTATTTGCGGAAGGCCAGCGGCGGTATGTAGAATCACTGTCGTCTTATGTCCGTCAATTTTTAGGACAGATGGATAAGCCGGACGTGGATTATATAGAAGGGCTGTCGCCCGCGATCTCGATTGACCAGAAAACGACCGGACGCAACCCGCGTTCTACGGTAGGAACGGTGACTGAGATTTACGATTACCTGCGGTTGCTGTATGCCCGCATTGGGGTGCCGCATTGCCCCAAATGCGGCAAAGAGATCTCACAGCAAACGGTAGACCAGATTGCCGATAAGGTGATGTCCTTGCCGGAGGGAACAAAATTTATGGTTATGGCGCCGGTGATCCGCGCCAAAAAAGGGGAGCACCACAAGATATTCGACGACGCCAGACGGAGCGGATATGTCCGTGTCCGGGTCGATGGCAACCTGTATGAATTGAGCGAAGAGATCAAGCTGGAAAAGAACAAAAAACATACCATTGAGTATGTGATTGACCGTCTGGTGGTCCGCGGCGATATCCGGAAGAGATTGGCCGATTCTTTGGAAAACGCCCTTTCTTTGGCCGACGGCCTGGTTGGCATCAATGTTATTGATGGGGAAGATTTGTTGTTCAGCCAGAACTATGCCTGCGTCGACTGTGGCATCAGCATTGAAGAGCTGGTGCCCCGCATGTTTTCTTTCAACAGTCCGTTCGGCGCCTGCCCGACCTGCTCAGGGCTTGGTTATCTGTTGCGGGTCGATCCGGACAGGATTTTTAAGGACAAACGCAAAAGTCTTGCCAAGGGTGCAATCAGCGCCTCCGGTTGGAACAGCGGGAACGAGGATTCCACCGCCGGTGCGGTTTTTGAGGCGATGGCCCGGCATTATAACTTTAGTATGGATACGCCGGTCGGGGAGCTCCCGGACGAGGTGATTAATCTCATCTTATACGGCACCGGCTCGGAAAAGATCGAGGTAGAACAAAAGCGAAACGGCCGCACGATCAAGTACATGACCACCTTTGAAGGGGTTGCCAACAATATTGAAAGACGTTACCGGGAGACCAATTCCCTGTGGATGCGGGTGGAGCTGGAGGGCTATATGGGTAATTTTGAATGCCCCGAATGCCACGGCAAACGGCTGAAAAAGGAGACCCTTGCCGTTACGGTAAACGATAAAAGTATTTTTGATGTATGCAACCTGTCGATTGTCAAGGCACAGCAATTCTTTCAAAACCTTACCCTTTCCGAAAAGGACGCAATGATCGCCGAGCAGGTCTTAAAAGAGATTCTAAGCCGTCTCACGTTTTTGACGAACGTCGGGCTGGATTACCTGACGCTTTGGCGCGGCGCCGCCACGCTGTCCGGAGGGGAGGCCCAGCGTATCCGGTTGGCGACGCAGATCGGCGCGTCCTTAATGGGAGTACTCTATATTCTAGACGAGCCCAGCATTGGCCTGCACCAGAGGGACAACGACAAGTTATTGGCGACATTAAAGCAGCTGCGGGACATGGGGAACACCCTGATCGTTGTCGAGCACGATGAGGACACCATGTATGCCGCCGACCATATCATTGATATTGGTCCGGGCGCGGGCATCCATGGTGGACATTTGATTGCCCAGGGATCGGTGGAAGAGATTAAAAAGGTGGAAGCGTCGGAAACCGGCCTTTACCTCAGCGGCAAAAAGAGAATCGAGGTGCCGGAGAAAAGGCGGGAATCCAACGGCGCATGGGTTAAAATATTGGAAGCGCAACAGAATAACCTCAAAAAGATCGACGTGTCCATCCCATTGGGGACGTTTACCTGTGTCACAGGCGTATCCGGTTCAGGAAAATCTTCCCTCATCAATGAGATTCTGTATAAAAGCCTGGCGGCCACCCTCAACGGTGCGCGCACCAAGCCGGGCGCACACAAGGCGATTGAAGGCGTGGAATGTCTGGATAAGATCATCGACATTGACCAGTCGCCGATCGGCCGCACGCCGCGTTCCAATCCGGCGACCTATACGGGCGTGTTTTCGGATATCCGAGAGCTGTTTGCCTCCACCAACGAGGCAAAGATGCGCGGGTATAAATCGGGCCGGTTCAGCTTCAATGTCAAAGGCGGCCGGTGCGAAGCCTGCAGCGGCGACGGGATCATCAAGATAGAGATGCACTTTTTACCGGATGTATATGTCCCGTGCGAGGTATGCCATGGCAAGCGGTACAACCGTGAAACACTGGACGTGCATTACAAAGGGAAGAACATTGACGAGGTGCTGAACATGACGGTGGAGGAGGGGTTGGCGTTTTTTGAAAACCTCCCCAAGATCAAGCGCAAACTGCAGACCCTCTTTGATGTCGGGCTGGGGTACATCAAGATTGGGCAGCCCTCTACCACGCTTTCCGGCGGGGAGGCGCAGCGTGTGAAACTGGCGACTGAGTTAAGCCGCCGCAGCACCGGCAAGACCATCTATGTGTTGGACGAGCCTACCACCGGCCTGCATTTTGCCGACGTACACCGCCTGATCGGCGTGCTGCAGGCATTGGTCGACGCTGGCAATACTGTGGTGGTGATTGAGCACAACCTTGACGTGATTAAAACGGCGGACTATATCATCGACCTGGGACCCGAGGGCGGAGACGCGGGCGGTACGATCGTTGCTACCGGCACCCCGGAGCAGGTTGCGTCCTGCAAAAAATCGTATACGGGACAATATTTGAAAAAGGTGCTGGCAAAATAGCACTTGTTACCGGCCTGCATAAGGGCGGCAGATGGAGAATACCCGTATGCCCTAGCAAAATAAGCAACAGGAGGTGTTAGATTGCAAATCATTCATTGTGCGGATGTCCATTTTAACCGCCCTTTTTCGGGGGCGGAAAGCGAACTGATTTCCCGCCAGCGCAAGCAGGAGCAAAGAGAGGTGTTTGCAAGGATTATCGAAGCGGCCCGTGGCTGCGACGCTTTGTGTATTGCGGGCGATCTGTTTGACGGCCCCTATTTCGACAAGCCGTTGCTGGATTGGCTCAACGGTCAGTTTTCGTCGATTGCAGACACCCCCGTTTTTATTGCGCCCGGAAATCACGACCCGTATAAGCCGTATTCTTTGTATGGTCTGTATCAGTTCTCTGATAATGTTCATATTTTTTCGGGAGCAACGGAGTTTATCGACTACGGAAGTTTTCGTGTGTATGGGAACGCAGGGTTGCCGGTTGGGGAGATTTCGCTCGATTCGGATAAAATAAACATCCTCTGCCTTCACACGGATCTTCGCAAGGACAGTGCCTATAATCCGATGACCGTGCAGGAACTGGCATCCTATGGATTTGATTATGCCGCGCTGGGGCATGTGCATGCTTTCTCCGGCATACAAAAGGCTGGTGAAACCTGCTATGCCTACAGCGGTGTGCCGTTTCCGGGCGGTTTTGATGAGCAGGGCGAGAAAGGATTCGTTGCAGGTACTCTGGAGAAGGGCAGCTGTAAGCTGGATTTTGTGCCGGTTGCGGGGCGGCAATACCATGCAGTCGACGTATCAGTGGAAAACGCGGGAGGCTATGAGGAGCTGGAAGAGGAAATTTTGTACCATTGTAAGCGTGCGCCGCAGGATTTTTACCAGGTTATACTGGAGGGATCGGTCCAGTTTGATTTTTATCCCGCGCTTTTGTATGAAAGGCTGGCAGACCGGTTTTATTATCTGAAAATAAAGGACAGCTTACATCCGCCGGTTTCCTATGAGGAAATGGCGGACAGCTATTCCTTAAAGGGTGTTTTTGTAGATAAAATGCTTAAGCGGATGGAACAGGAGCCAAACCGACGTGAGCATCTTATGCGGGCCATGGAATATGGACTGCGTGCGCTGGAGAATAAAAAAATCGATATCTCGTGAGGGGCTTGTATGAAGATCGAAGAAGCAAACATACAGCAATTTGGCTGTCTGCGTGATTTCCATATCTCTTTCAAGGATGGGGTAAATATCATATATGGGGAAAATGGGGTTGGTAAGACCACCCTTTTCACCTTTATTAAGGCGGCATTTTATGGGATGCCAAGCGGCCGCGGCGCGAAGGAACGGACTCATTATTTACCGTGGGACGGCGGCAAAATGCAGGGCAGCCTTGTTTTTTCTGAAGCAGGAAACAGAAGGCTGCTGCAAATGACATTTGGCAAAACGCCGCGCAGTGATAAGCTCGTCCTGCTCGACGATGTGACGGGGCGGGAGATCGCAGACATTGATCCAAAGGAGCTGGGCGGTATCCTGTTTGGTATGGGTGAGAACACCTTTACGAAAACCGCCCTGGTACGGCAAAACGGCCCGGCGATGGATGCGAAAACAGACGATGAGATCGCCGCCAAGCTGACCAACCTGCAACAAAGCGGTGACGAATCGGTTTCTTATTCCGCGGCGAAAGCATTCCTTGTTACGGCGCGGCGGTCGCTGGTTGCCGCGCGGGGGGACGGCGGAAGACTGGACCGGATTGCGCAGGAGATTGGAACCCTCAAAGAACGGCTCGCCCGGGCGCAGGAGCAAAATGAGTTGAACCTGCAAAGCCAGCGGGTTTTGAATGACCTATACCGGAAAAGGGATGAACTCAGCCGCCGCGGGGAGGAGCTATCGGTTCTGCAGGAACGGGCGGATTACATACGCTGTAAACACCTGCTTGGGCAGATCGAGACCATACAGCAACAGTTGAAAAATCTGCAGGGATACAAAGAGAGGGACGCCGTGAAACTGCGTGAAGATATTTTACGGCTTCATGAATGTAAGGATACGCAAAACAGGCAGAGGGCACAGTTGGCTTCGATGAAAGAAAAACGGGATGCGCTTGCGGCCGCCATTCGAGAAAACGATATTTCGGATGCTGCGTTTGCCGAGGTTACAAGACTGTATCATACCCCCAGAAAGGGCAGCCTTCCAGCCACTGTTGCGAGCTGGATTGCGGCAGTACTATGTGTATTGCTCGGACTCTCATTGTCACCCTATTTTTGGATTGGTACGGCTGTTTTGACCATTGCTGGTTTTGTTTGTTTGCCCAAAGGGCGGAAGGAAGCAGTTGAACTGAAGGAAAAGTTGGATGCGTTTCATGCAGTGGATTATGAGGCTTTTGTATCCTGTTATCAGGAATCAACCAAGCGGACGGTACAGTTTGCGGAAGTTGAGGCACAAATCATCCAACTGGAGAAGGAACAAAGAGAATTGGAAACCGCTACTGCTGCCTTTGAGGAACAATGTCAAAAACAATATGGCAGTTATGAGGCCAGTGTCTTGGAGCAAATGCTTGCTGAAGACGCAAAAGCAGGCCGGCAGAGGGAAACATTGGAGGCAAAGCTTGGGTTGCTTCGGGATTCTTATGAATCGATTCTCGGTCAACGGGAGTATGGCGAGTGGGTCGCGCGGTTTGGCGGGCAGCCGAAGGATTTGCCGGAACGCTTGGAGGACGCAGAAGGGATAAAACGCGAGCTTTTGCATATTACCGGGGAAATCGCCAGACGTGAGGAGGAGCTCCGTCACAGTACAGCGCCCACCGAATGGCAGGAGCAGCTTGACTGTCTCTGCGAGGAGCAACAGAGGCTGGGTGGAATATATGAGTCGCTTGGCACGGCGGAAGAGGTGCTGGAAGAGGCATACTCGGTGCTGGAAGGAGAGTTTGGGCCACGCCTCAACGAACGGGCGGCGGAGTATCTGGCCGAAATAACGGCCGGGCGCTACGCTGAGGCGCGCATTGCCAAGGATTACGCAATCAGGCTAACCGAAAAGGGTGAGGCGCGCGAGCTGGATTGCTTCAGCGCCGGTACCTTTGACCAGGCGTACCTGGCTTTCCGGATTGCCATGCTGTCGCTAATGGAATGCGGCGCACCGGTCTTTTTAGACGACAGCCTAATGCAGTTTGACGATAAACGCGCAGAGGAGACCATGCGGTTTTTAGCCCGTTTTGCTCATGAGGAAGATATTCAAATCTTTTTGTTTACCTGCCGTCGGCGTGATTATCAGCTGTGCGGCGGGTTGGATAGTATAAACAGAATAAAAATTGAATAAAATAATGGAAATGTTATAGATTCTATGATATACTGAAACAAGAATTTATTTAGAAAAGAGGTGCCGTGATGAGTGCTAGTTTAGAGAATGAATATGGTTTGATCGAGGTCAGTGACGTGGTGATTGCCAACATCGCAGGGTATGCCGCGACACGCTGCTATGGCGTGGTGGGGATGAC
>CABSMD010000090.1 GCA_902478725.1 uncultured Clostridia bacterium | reverse complement strand
CGACCTGTTCGACGTGACCGAATTTGCGCACCATTGCCCGGAGGAGTTTTTTATCGCGGCTCTCAAGATCGCGGTTTCGTTTGGGATTCTTTGTTACATGAACGTCTGGCTGACGCTGATCATCTTTTCGATTATCCCGATTATGCTGGTCTGCTCGATGTATTTCAACAAAAAGATGCGCCGCGCCTTTAAAGATTCCCGCGTGCAGCTCGGCGAACTGAACGCCCAGGTGGAGGACAGCCTGCTGGGTGTGCGGGTGGTGAAATCGTTTGCAAACGAACACATTGAGGAAGAAAAATTCCGGGAAGGCAACCACGGGTTTTTGACCATTAAAAAGAGGATGTACCGCTATATGGCGGGTTTTCAGAGCACCACCCGCATTTTTGATGGGATTATGTACATTGTGGTGGTGGTCGCGGGCGCGCTGTTTATGATTTACGGCAAGATCGGGCCGGCAGATTATATGGCGTACCTGCTCTATGTCAGCACACTGCTGACCTCGATCCGACGGATCGTGGAATTCACCGAGCAGTTTCAGCGCGGCATGACCGGCATCGAACGGTTTATTGAGGTGATGGACACCCCATCCGACATCGTGGACGCGCCGGGCGCGGTGCCGCTGAAAAAGGTAAAGGGCGAAATTGTTTTTGACCATGTGGGCTTCCGGTATTCCGACAACCACGAAAATGTTTTGACAAACATCAATCTACAGGTTGAGCCGGGGGAGAATATCGCTCTCGTCGGGCCGTCCGGCAGCGGCAAAACGACCCTTTGTAACCTGATCCCACGGTTTTACGATGTTACCTCGGGCAAAATTCGGATCGACGGACAGGATATCAAGGACGTGACGCTGTACTCGCTGCGGTCCCAGATCGGCATGGTACAGCAGGAGGTTTATCTGTTTTCCGGCTCGGTTTACGACAACATCGAGTATGGCAGGCCAGGCGCTTCTCGTGAGGAGGTCATTGAGGCTGCGAAGCAGGCCGGAGCGCACGAGTTTATCACCCAGCTCGCCGACGGGTATGACACCTATGTCGGGGAGCGCGGTGTGAAGCTGTCCGGCGGGCAGAAGCAGAGGATCAGCATTGCCCGGGTATTTTTGAAGAACCCGCCGGTATTGATTCTGGATGAGGCGACCTCGGCGCTCGACAATGAGAGCGAACGGATCGTGCAGCAGTCGCTCGAACGGCTGGCAAAGGGACGGACGACCTTTACGATCGCCCACCGGCTTTCCACGATCCGAAACGCCGCGGTGATTCTGGTGCTGACTGAGGATGGGATCGTGGAGCAGGGGAGTCACGCGGAGCTGATGAAGCGGCAGGGCGTGTATTACAAGCTTTACAGCATGTCCGACCCGGACGGTGCGGGTGTGTTTTTAGCGGAGGATATAGAGCATGAATAGACGGATCGTAGCTCCCCTGCTTGCGTGGTATGACTGCAATGCGCGGGTACTGCCCTGGCGCAGTGAGCCGACTCCGTACCGGGTTTGGCTGTCTGAAATCATGCTGCAGCAGACGCGGGTGGAGGCGGTTAAGCCGTATTTTGAACGGTTTATCGCTACATTGCCCGATATCGCCTCACTTGCCGGAACGGACGAGCAGACGCTCATGAAGCTTTGGGAGGGATTGGGCTATTACAACCGCGCGCGCAACCTGCAAAAGGCGGCGCGGATGGTGATGGAGGAGTACGGCGGGGAGATGCCGGGCGATTACCAAAGCCTTCTGCGCTTGCCCGGTATCGGGCCGTATACGGCGGGCGCGGTTGCTTCCATCGCCTTTGGTGAAGCGGCGCCGGCGGTGGACGGAAACGTCCTGCGGGTGGCGGCGCGGCTGGAGGCGAGCGAGGATAACGTCAGCCGGCCAGAGGTCAGAAAGAGGGTCGCCGGGGCCATTGAGGAGATCATCCCCAGGGAGCGCGCCGGCGACTTCAACCAGGCATTGATGGAGCTCGGCGCGGTGGTCTGCCTGTCAAACGGCGAGCCGAAATGCGCGGAGTGTCCCCTGCGGCAGGAATGCGAGGGGTATACGCGCGATATTGCAGCTCTTCTTCCGGTAAAGGATGGAAAGGCCGCCCGTAAGGTCGAAAAGCGGACGGTGCTTTTGCTCCGGTCAGGAGACAAAATTGCGGTCTCTAAACGGGAGGAAAGCGGCCTGCTTGCCGGACTGTGGGAATTTCCCAATCTGGAGGGACACTTAACCAAAGGACAGGCAAAACAGGTTTTGGAAGGCTATGGGTTTCAGATACAAAAAATCGAAAAGCTGATGCCGGCTAAACATGTTTTTAGCCATAAGGAATGGCATATGACCGCGTATCTGGCGGAGGTCGGAACGCCGTCAAGAGGGAACCCGGAACATGGCGGAGAAGGGCCGCGATCTGAGAATGCCATGGAACAGGGCGGTCTGGTGTGGAAGCCGTGGCGGGTTATTCGTGAATCCTACGCCCTGCCGTCCGCGTTTGCGGTGTATACCGGATTTCTCGATTTACAGATGGGGTGATACGACATGGGTTTGATTGTTGAAACGGATATCATTCGTCATGGGTATGACAAGAAATCATGTTTTGTGCATCTGCGCGGGGATAGGGTCAAAAACGGGGAATTTGTGATGACCTCGCAAAAACTTACGCTCTCGGGCATCGACCTGTTCGGCCCCCTGCACAGCATGAAGAGCTTTGACGCGGGCGCGACATGGACAGAGCCGGAGATGGAATCCGCGTTTTCGCAACGGCTGGATAACGGACAGCATCTGGTCTGCTGTGATTTTGTACCGGCTTACCACCAAAAGGCAGGCAAACTGCTCGGAATCGGCCAAACCACCCGCTATGATGATACAGGTGCGATCGCGAAACCGCGCCGCCGTGACACCTGTTACAGCGTTTATGACGACCGGACAGGACGGTTTGGGGAATGGCATATGCTTGCCATGCCAGACAAGGATTTTTATTTGGACAGCGGGGCAGGGTCCGCACAGCGTTTCGACCTGCCAAATGGAGACATCCTCCTGCCGTTTTATTTTAAAGCGCCCGATGAATCTTTTTATCAGAGCGCGGTCATGACGCTTGGATTCGACGGCGCGCGGCTGCAGGTCAGGGAGATTTCCCCGCCCGTGTGCGCGGACAGGGAAAACAGAGGAGCCTATGAGCCGTCCATAACGTTTGCGGACGGAAGATATTTTATGACCCTGCGCACGGACACAAAGGGGTATGTTTGTGTGGGGGATTCGGTCTCTTCCTTTGAAACCGTCAAGCCCTGGCAGTGGGAAACGGGGGAGGAGATCGGCAATTATAACACCCAGCAGCATTTTGTTACGCTCAACCGTCATTTATATCTTGTGTATACGCGCCGCGGTCTGCAAAACGACCACGTGTTCCGCCACCGGGCACCCCTTATGATCGCTCGGGTGGATACCGAGCGAGTCTGCCTGGTGCGGGAAACCGAAACGCCGCTTGTGCCGCAGCGCGGCGCGCGGCTTGGGAATTTCGGCGTAAGCCAGCTTGGGGAAAACAAGGCGTGGGTCACAGTCGCGGAATGGATGCAGCCAATTGGCTGTGAACGCTATGGAAGCGACAACGCGTTTTATATCGCCCGGATCAGGGAAGCATAAAACGGCTTAAAAGACAAGACTTATTTGATACACTGTGAACAATTATTTTTAATGGGGAAGGTATGGACAGATGGCGATTGAACAGGCAAGGGAGTATTTAAAACAATTCGGAATCGAGGATCGGATACGGGAATTTAGCGTTTCCTCCGCGACGGTGGAACTGGCGGCGCAGGCACTGGGCTGCGAGCCTGCACGGATTGCGAAAACCCTCTCTTTCTGGGTGGAGCAGCGCGCCGTGCTGATCGTCGCGGCGGGCGACGCCAAGGTGGACAACGCAAAATTCAAAGCGCAGTTTCATGTCAAGGCAAAGATGATTCCCCCGCAGGAGGTCGAGCAGGCTGTTGGACATGCGGTCGGCGGAGTGTGCCCGTTTGGGATAAAGGAGGGCGTGGAGGTATATCTCGATGTCTCGCTCAGGCGGTTTGACACCGTCTTTCCGGCCTGTGGAAGCAGTAACAGCGCGATCGAGATGATGCCGGAGGAGCTGGAACGCTGCGCAAAAAGTATGGCATGGCTGGACGTTTGCAAGGGCTGGCAGGAGAACGGCTGACCCAAGATGGACTGACCGGTGGTCTGTGGATAGGGGCGAGGGATACTGCGCATGTCTTGATCAATCTGGATTTACAGAAGGGACGACAAAAATGACTTACGATGAAGCGATAGATTTTATCTATTCTGCCTGCCGGTTCGGCTCGGTGCTGGGGCTGGACGCAATCGGGGAATTGCTCGGGCGGCTTGGGAATCCGCAAAAGCAGCTGCAATTCATCCATGTGGCCGGCACAAACGGCAAAGGTTCCACCTGCGCCATGCTGGCAAATATCCTGCAAAAGCAGGGCTATCGGACGGGGCTGTACATCTCCCCTTACGTTGAGGAGTTTGGGGAGCGTATGCAGGTGGACGGACAAAAAATTCCCCACGCGGTGTTAGGGGAGTTGACCGGACAACTTCGTACAGCAAGCGAGGACATGTGCCGTTGCGGGCTTGCGCATCCAACCGAGTTTGAGCTGGTTACCGCGCTGGCCTTTTTGTATTTTGCGCGGGAGAAGTGCGATTATGTTGTGCTGGAGGTGGGCCTGGGCGGCCGGTTTGACGCGACCAACGTGATCGACCCGCCCCTGCTTGCGGTTATTACCCTGATCGACATCGACCATACGAAGCAATTGGGGACGACGCTTCCCCAGATCGCGTTTGAAAAGTGCGGCATTCTAAAGCCCGGCTGCAAAGGCGTGGTATCCTACGGCGCGCAGCATGAGGAGGCGATGGCGGTGATCCGCCGGGAGGCATCGGGCAAAGGGGTGCCCCTGTTTACTCCTGACAGAACGGCCTTTGCTCTGCGGGATATGGATGCGGACGGGACACGGTTTGTCTATGAGGGAGAAGAATATTTCCTGCCCCTTTTGGGAAAACACCAGGTGCAAAACGCCCTGACGGTACTTGCCGCGGCCGCCGCGTTGAACCGCTGCGGCGTGGAGATCAGTCAGGAGAGTGTTCGCGCGGGGATGGAAACGGTGCGGTTTCCCGGCCGGATGGAACGGATCCGGGACAACCTGTTTATCGACGGCGCGCACAACCTGTCCGGCATGGAAGCGTTTTGTGACGCGGCGCGTCTGGTGGCGGGGAACCGGCGAATCATTGCGGTGGCCGGAATGCTGGCAGATAAGGATTACGCCCATTGCGCCGCATTGCTGCGGCAGACCTGCGATTATCTGATCGCGACCGCGCCGGAGCATCCGCGCGCGCTGGCAGCAGATGAGTTTGCTAAAATTTCCGGCGCGGACGCCTGTGACCCGGACGCGGAACGGGCGGTGGAAGCGGCATTGCGCCTCGCGGGGAAAGACGCGCTGGTCTGCGTTTGCGGCTCGCTTTATCTGATCGGCGGGATACGCCGGCGGTTTCAAAAGGTTGAGTAAACGGGCTTATGGAGGATTGGCCGGAGGCTTATAAGGTCCGCCGCCGGTTGACCGGAATGGCCAATGGTTAAAAATCCTGTCGGAAACTTCTTTTTTTTCGACAAAGGAATTTTTTGTAATTTGCAGAATACCTAATATGATATAGCTGTAAAAAGACGTGAAGGAGGGGCATTCTGCATATGAAACTGGAATTGAAGGACAGGACTTTGATCGCTCATATAGACGGGGAGCTGGATCATCACAGCGCGCAGAACATCCGCGCGGAGCTCGACGGCGCAATCGACAGGCAGGCGGTCAGAAACTTGATTTTTGATTTTTCCAAGCTGAGCTTTATGGATAGCTCCGGCATCGGCGTGATCGTCGGACGGTACAAAAAGATCAAAATGAAAAACGGTGAGGTTCTGGTGGTCTGCAACACGCCGCGGGTGGACAAGCTTCTTGCCGCCTCGGGGCTGAAAAAGCTGCTGAGCGTGAACAAGACGCTGTCGTCGGCATTAAAAAAGGTAAAGGGGGCTTAACAATGGGATTCGATAATTATGTAAAGGTAGAATTCAAGAATAAATCATCCAACGAAGGCTTCGCGCGCGTTGTCGTCGCCGCGTTTGCCTCCCAGCTCGACCCCACTGTCGAACAGCTTGCCGATATCAAGACGGCGGTGTCAGAGGCGGTAACCAACGCGATCGTACACGGCTATGCGGATAAGCCGGGCAACGTGCTGATGGAATGCACGATGCAGGGCAAGGTGGTCACGATTACGGTGGCCGATTTCGGGCGCGGGATCGATGATGTAGAGCAGGCCCGCCAGCCACTTTATACCACCAACGCAGACGACGAACGCTCCGGCATGGGCTTTACCGTGATGGAGATGTTTATGGACACGGTCGAGGTCACTTCGGAGGTTGGCAAGGGAACGCGGGTTGTGATGACAAAGGATTTGGGCAAACAGGAAGAGGAAGAATAAGTACATAATCTGGGAAAACGAAGAGGGCGAGAGTTGGGGTGAAGCGCATGATCAGTACCGCCGTCCCGGATATGTTTGCATGGATTGAACAGGCCAGGCAGGGCGACAAGGCCGCCTGTGACAGGGTGGTCGAGGCCAACCTGGGACTGGTGCACAGCGTGGTCAGGAAGTTTTTAAACCGCGGCTGTGACCCGGATGACCTGTTTCAGATCGGCTGTATCGGCTTAATCAAAGCCGTGAATAAATTTGACACCACCTTCGGCGTGCAGTTTTCGACTTACGCTGTCCCGATGATTGCGGGCGAGATCAAGCGGTTTCTGCGTGACGACGGGATCGTGAAGGTGAGCCGGAGCTTAAAGGAGTTAGCGGGCAAGGCGCAGGGGATGCGCGAGGCGCTTCGCGCCCGCACCGGAGAGGAACCAACCATCTATGAGCTGGCGGAGGAGCTGGAGGTGGACGCGGAGGAGCTGGTCATGGCGCTGGACGCCTCCGCCGCCCCGCAGTCGCTGTACGCCCCGGCGGGGGACGAGGACTCCCGTGTCCTGATGGACAAGCTGGCAGATGAGGAGGATACGGTTGGTATCGTGGATAAGCTGGCACTCACCGAACTAATCGGCAGATTATCGCCGCGGGAACGCCAGATCATTGTGATGCGGTATTACCAGCAGAAGACGCAGTCCGAGATTGCGTCTGTTTTGCATATCTCCCAGGTGCAAGTCTCACGGCTGGAAAAGAAAATTTTGGCCCGAATGCGGGAAGACCTGTAGATATTTGACAAAAGTTGTGGTAAACTATAGGCATAGATTGCAATGGAAAGGATGAATGCGGTTGAACAAAGCAAGGGAGCTATATCAGGAGTGGCTGCAAAAGGCGGACGAGGCGACAAGGCGGGAGCTTGCATCGATCGCCGGCGATGAAGCGGAGATAGAGGAACGGTTTTACCAGCCGCTCATCTTTGGCACCGGTGGACTGCGCGGCGTGATCGGCGCGGGCACCAACCGGATCAACGGCTACACCGTGCGTCAGGCCACGCAGGCTCTGGCAAGCTATATGATCAGCCACGGGCAGGCGGAGAAGGGGGTCTGCATTTCTTACGATTCCCGCTACCACTCCGACGAGTTCGCGCTCTCGGCGGCCTGCGTTTTAGCGGCAAACGGGATCCGGGCGTATCTTTCGGATACCCTGCGGCCGGTTCCGTTTTTGTCTTACTCGGTACTGCAAAAGCGCGCTGCGGCGGGGATCATGATCACCGCCAGCCACAATCCGCCCAAATACAACGGGTATAAGGTCTATTGCGAGACGGGCGAGCAGATTTCACCCGCCATGGCGGACGAGGTTTGCCGCTATATCGCCGAAACCGACCTGTTTGACGGCGTGAACACGATGGACGCGGACGACGCGAAGGAGCAAGGGTTGATTCGTATGATGGGGCAGGACATGGAGGACAGTTATCTTGACAACGTGCTGGCCCAGAGGCTGCACCCGGACGCGGCAGAGGCTGGACTGAAAATCGTCTACACCCCCCTCCATGGTTCGGGGAACAAGCCGGTGCGCCGCGCGCTCGCGAAGGCCGAATATAAGGATGTTTTTGTCGTGCCGGAGCAGGAAGAGCCCGATCCGGCGTTCTCCACCGTGAAATCCCCCAATCCGGAAGAAAAAGAGGGCTTCACCCTCGCCATAAAGCTGGCGGAGGAAAAGGGGGCGGATATCATCATCGGCACCGACCCGGATTGCGACCGCGTCGGCGTATTGGTGCGCACCAAGGACGGCTACCAGCCGATGACTGGAAATCAGATCGGCGTGGTTTTAATGGAGTATATCCTTTCATCAAAAAAACAGGACGGTACCCTGCCGAAAAACGGTGCCATCATCAAAACGATCGTCACCACACGGCTGGCCAACCTGCTTGGCAAGGAATACGGCGTTACGGTGATGGATGTTCTCACCGGCTTTAAATACATTGGCGAAAAGATCAGGCAGTTTGAACAGGACGGCAACTACACCTATCTGTTCGGCTTTGAGGAGAGTTATGGTTTTCTGGCGGGGACCTACACCCGTGACAAGGACGGAGTGGTGGCTTCCCTGCTGATCTCCGAGGCAGCCGCTTACTACAAGCTGCAAAACAAGACTCTGCTTGACGTTTTAGGTGATTTATACAGCCGCTATGGGGCGTATTGTGAACGCCTGCGCTCGGTCACGCTGGAAGGGCTGGAGGGCTTGCAAAAGATAAACGATACGATTGCCGCGCTGCGGGTGAATCCGCCGCAGGAGATCAATGGCGTAGGGGTCACGGCTGTTTCGGATTATGAAAAAAGCCTGCGGGTTTCACCGGAAGGGACTGAGACGATCGACCTGCCAAAATCAAACGTGCTGTTGTTTGAGTTGGAGGACGGTTCCGTCTTTGTGGTGCGCCCGTCCGGCACCGAGCCGAAGATCAAGATTTATTTTATGGTAATCGGGGAGGACAGGAAACAGGCGGAACAGAAGATGGATATCTTTGAACAGCAGGTGTTGGATCGAATTATGCAGTAAACGGGGGATATGAAAATGGAAAACTTTGTATTTTTTACGCCGACGAAAATGATATTCGGAAAAGAAACCCACAAGCAGGTGGGGGATATCATCAAAGGCTACGGGTATCATAAAATCCTGTTGCATTACGGCGGCGGGAGCATCAAGCGCACGGGGCTTTATGGCGAGGTGACGGATTCACTGCAAAAGGCCGGCGTTTCGTTTGTGGAGCTGGGCGGCGTACAGCCAAACCCGAAGCTGAGCCTGGTAAAGGAGGGAATCTCCCTCTGCCGGCAGGAGCAGGTGG
>CABSMD010000089.1 GCA_902478725.1 uncultured Clostridia bacterium | reverse complement strand
GCACTATGAACGTCATTGTCATCTCTCCAGCGCATCGTCGTTGAAAAGCCGTGATTACTCTTTCGCAAAATCACGACCTGCAGAATCGGATGATAGAGCAGTTCCACATACTCGCAGTCGTCCAACCGGCTATGGCAGGCCTTGCTGAAACGGATTCCATTTTTAGAAATCGTCATAACCGGGCTACTCTGGTTGATAAAGTAAGTACCTGAAACCGTCATATATTCAGATTGAAGTGCCTTTCCCAGTGTTGCCCCAGCCCTCATCTCTGCTATATCGTTCAGTTTCATCACCTCTTCCGGCAGATAGGTGCTCAGGCAAAGGCTGCGGATACTTTCAGCATTGATGCCGCTCCAGTTCGGATGGATGCCCACAAAGCCTTTCAATGCTCCCTGCCGGATTACCACAATATCCTGCACCCCGCACTTTTTGCTGCTGGATGCCACAAGATGTGCAGCTCGTGCGATTTCTGGGGAAACAATCGCTTCGTGATGTTCCGGGACATAGGCAGAGCAGCGATTGCCGTTATTCTTCGTGACCTTGCCCAGTTTGTAATCTACCACAATGCTCTTCCTAGCTTCCAGATCACCCCAGCGGCGTTCATTTTTCATGATGTTTGCCACCATCATGCCGTTCCACTCCTGCCTACCGCGCAGGGTGCTGCGCTTTTTCTGTGTCAGCACTGCCGCGATCTGATCGTAGTTATAGCCCTGGATAAACGCCAGAAAAATAAACCGCACCGTCTTTGCTTCTTCCGGCTCAATTACCAACCGTCCATCCTTCGTATGCCGATATCCCATCAGGTCGGCCACCGGGTACTGGCCTGTCATAATACGCTGGTCATACGAAAGGATCATCCGGCGACTCTTGTTGCCCGATTCCCAATCTGCCAGAAGTGCTTGAATGTCCAAACTATATTGGCTGCTTGGATTCAGCGTGTAGATGTTTTCAGTTTCAAAGTACACGCCAATGGGATGTGCCGGGTGCATGGTTTTCAATGCTGCAATCTGCGTCATACAATCCGAAAAATTTCGCGCAAACCGCGAAATGCTGGCACAGATAATCAAGTCCATCTTCTGGTCTTTGGCATCTCGCATCATGCGCTTAAACGCATCCCGTTTCCGCAGTGAAGTACCCGATTTTCCTTCATCGCTGTAAATATCCTGCAAATTCCAGTTTTCCGTTTCTGCAATCTTTTTGGTGTAATATAGAGTCTGGTTTTCAATGGAAGAAATCTGTTCTTCGCTGGAAGTGCTGACACGGGCATAAACCGCCACACGCTTCAGGTCGCTGTCGTAAATCGACGGTGTCGGTTTCGCCGGACGAAAGTAATCTTTTGCCGTTTTCTGCCCCTGTTCTGTCTGCTTATGGATTCTGTCACGAATCTCTGCTTTTCGCCTTTCAGATTCCAGATGTCGGCTCTGCCAGTCTGCCCCACTCGGCAGCACTTCAAGGTTTTCTACCGGAATACACTCTACGTCTTTTGGATTATACTGTCCTTCCACGTTCATTTTTTTCAGCCTTTGTCATTTCATGTTCCAGTCGGATTCTCCACTCAAGATAATCTTTCCTTCGGATCGATGTATATTTTTCAGCCAAATCTTTCAGACTCTGCCGCTGGTTATCAACGTCAAGAATGGTGTCGATTCTCTGGTCATCATCGTCTGTAACAATATCCACTCGCATCGGCAAGTCAAACAGATATTTCAGCAAAAAACAGAAATCACAGGTATTTGCTGCAAGATAGGCCCTTGTCTGCGAGAAAATCAGATTTATGGAACCATTTTTGCAATCTTTGAGCAGATGCACCATTTCCGGGCGTTTATAAATTTCCTTATTCCCTGTGATGTCAATATAAACACCAACCAGCTTTTTATCGCTATCAGTTTTAAACTTTTCAGCATAGTAGGAACTGTGATAGGCTACTGCTGCATCCTTAGAGCGCTCCCACAATTTTGCAAGTTTCACATAGCCGCCAACTTTATACCTGTGGTCCATTCACAGCACCTTCTTCCGGCTGAACACTCCAATACCATCTCCGCTTTTTCTGGTAGCAGTGGATTCCCATTTCTGTTTTTACCATCCGTGCCACTCGTTTGCTGACACCCTCATTGTCCAGACGGCAATAAATTTCATTCGCGCTCATATCGCCTTTTTCAAGAAAATGCTTAATCCAATAGACCGCTTTTTGCTGTTCCGATTCAAATTCTGGTTTTCTATCTGGTTTCTGATTTTCAAAAGATTGCGGCCTGCATTCCAGCCACTGAAAGCCCTTGTCGGCGGAAATGGAAAAGCGGATGTCTTCTGCCGTAGGCGCAAGACTGTTTTTGATTTGATGTACAATTCTTATATCAGGATTCTCTGTATCTCGCTCCACCTGCAGGACGCTTCGTGCTGCTGCCACAACATCAATGCTGCCAAGGCTGCGGTACAGCCCTTTGGAGCCTTCTTTTTTATTGAGGTGCCCAATCAGAACAATAGCGCAGTCGTAGCCAGCAGCCCACATTCCAAGGCGGCGCATAAGTTTCCGTGCCCTGCCTGTGATCTGCAAATCTGAATCACTGCCAAGATAGGCCTGAATTGGGTCGATCACGACCAAGCGCGGCCGGAATTCAATGATTGCCTGACGGATGCGTTCATCGTCCAATGTAAGGCCGTTATAAACTTCTTCATTGATGAAAGCAATCTTTCTGCAGTCTGCCCCACAGCGTTCCAGACGGGGCTTTATCGTGTCAGAAACCCCATCCTCGGAGCATTGATAAATCACTTTTTGCGGCGCACTAATTTTGCATCCGTCCGGGGTCCTACCACCCATTGAAAGTTCCGCAATCAGATTCATCATCATGGTGGATTTTCCGTCACCGGGATCACCCTGCAGCAGTGTGATTTTCCCGATTGCGATAAACGGATACCACAACCACCGAACATCTGTTGACTGAACTTCGCTGTACAGTGTCAGCAGCCGTTCCATTTCATTTTCCCCACTTTAGTTTCACAGTTTGATTTCATGCTTTTATTATACGCTTGTCAGATGTTTTTTTCTGTAAGCCACCAGTTTACATGTGCATCGAAATGTAAACCAGTAGTTTACATTTCGCTCTCAGAATACACAACTGCTAGAGGTGTACCCACCGAATTCTGAGCTATGCATTTGGCTTTTTTCTATTGTTATAGTGCTAAAAATCAAAAATAATAGTATTAACTTATGTGGGCATTTGAAAGGAATGTTTTGTATGTCCATTAATTGTATTGCTTTGGGGAAACGAATTTGTTTTTATCGTTTGAAGTTCAATATAACTCAAGAAAAGCTAGCAGCCTTGACCAACTGTAGTCGTGAATATATTGCTTACCTTGAAAGTGGCACTAAGACTCCCAGTTTGCCAACCTTGATTGATCTCGCCAATGTTCTACATATTTCTGTTGATGATTTACTCGTTGACAGTCTTGATTATTCTTTTTCCACTTCTGGTTCTGACTTACACCGACTTCTATTGGATTGTAATCAAACCGAGCAAGAAATCATTATCCGCATGGTGAAAGAATTAAAGGCCACACTTGCCAGTCTCGGAATTTAACATTTTTTTCGTAATAAAAGCGAAAATTGAAACGGCCCGCATAAGCTACAGACGCACCCTCGAATTTTCCTGGGTGCTGTTTGTGGTTTATACGACCCTATGTTTTTGATTGTCGGAACTCAGTATGTACCTTAGACCACTTTTCCGCATAGCCACTCAGTGTCTGGTTAGGACACCACCTACCTATAACTATCACATTCCTGCGGAATGAAACACCCTCATAGTCGAGAAGATACTAATCCTCTCAACTATGAGGGCGTTGCTTTTATTCAAGCAGTTCCAAAGGCGGGCTATCCGGGTCTGGCATCTTATATGTACCATACCTGCCGAAGCATTACTGCCGCCAGTTCCAGAAGTACTACCACGCCGCCGACCACCTGCGGTATCATAAAAATCACAAATCCACCGATCAGCATTTGAAGTGCTTCCATTCCTTGCGACTGATGCATGAGGTACGAAAGAATCGCCGTTGCCAATAGCACACTGCCCAGCAGATAGAAAAACCACGCAGAACAGTGATGCAAAAATACCACAAACCACTTCGCCAGCCACACCGCAAGGAGCAGCGGGAGGGTTATCATCACCAACATCAATTTTAACAGCCATCGAATCGCTTTCATAGTGTCCTCTTTCCGACTGGTCCGTTGCCCATGTTATAACACATTCTTTGATGTTCCAACATGGGCAACCCAGTCCTATCTCAAATTCAGCCTGTCTGCAGTGCCTTTACAGTATCCTGTATGCTCTGCTCGTATTTGAACCGTACCACAATACGCCCTCCATCATGCACAAAGACATTTTCAATAAAGGCCGATACCATACCTGCCGTGAGCCTCGTACCGTGCAGGAAATTCTCTGCCTGCTCTGCCGCTGCACGCACAGTTCCCGGCACAGCACTCCGAGTGGATTCCACTCCTTTTTCCAGTTCTATTTTTTCTTCTACCTCTGAAATTCGTCTATCACACTCCTGCTTTTTCTGCTTGTAGGTATCCAACGGGAGTGTTCCTGCCGCATATTCTTCATACATCCGCATCTTCTCTCCCTTTAGATTTTTTAATTCCTGCTCCATCAGAGTTTTACGGCGGTTTGCCTTTTTGTGGGCTTCCTTCAAATCCTGTTCTTCTTTTTGAATATCACCATAAAGGGAATCCAGCAGAGAGAGTTCCTTTTTCAGAGCCTGAAAGACGGCACTTTCAATATCACTGACCTGAAATATCTCAGATGTGCATCGGGTCTGCCCAACCAGTTCCAAGCCCTCTCTGCACCAGAATGTCGGTACAACCTGTTTGAAATTGTGCGCCATCACTCGTCTGCAATTTCCGCAGCGGACTTTGCCTTTCAGTGGAAAGTCCACGCTGCCCATCAGCACTTTATGGCTGTTGCTCTTTATGACAAGCTGCGCTTTTTCAAATTCTTCACGACTTACGATTGCTTCATGGGTTCCTTCTGTAATGTACCGCTGCCCTTTGGGAACTGTTCTGATAATGCTTTTGCCGGAAATCAGTGTTTTGGTTTTGCCCAAAACCATTGCCCCGGTGTACACATACGCCGTGAGAATTTTCCAGACGCGAGAGCTATCCCAAAGAATCACTGGGGCGATGGTATAGGTCGTTTCCTTGCCATACGCCTTATTTTCTTTGTTATATACGCTCGGCACAGGAACATTTTCGTCATTCAGCATCATCGCTATATCTCTTGTTCCCAGCCCCAGAATAGCAAGGTCGAAAATACGCCGCACGATTTTTGCGGCTGGCGGGTCAATGATAAATGCGCCCTTTTTGTCCGGGTCAAACTGATAGCCGAACGGTGCAGCAGATGCCGTTGTAATACCCTTGCGCCACTTAACCTGATTGGCAGTCCGCAGTTTCTTTCCTGCATCCCGGCAGTACATGGTATTTACCAGATTACTGACGACCACATCCATTCCCAGCGTTGTGCCTTTATAATTATTGCTGTCATAGTTATCGTTGATGGCAATGAGCCGGACACCCAGCAGGGGGAAAATCTGCTCCATGTATTCGCCCACACCGATATAATCGCGGCCAAAACGGGAAAGGTCTTTCACGATGATGGTATCAATCTTGCCATTGCGCACACCATCCATCATCTGCTGGAATCCAGGTCTGTCAAAATTGCTGCCTGTGTAGCCGTCATCCACAAAATCCATCACAGGCACATTTTGCAGGCTTTCTTTGCAGGAGATATACCGCAGGATCAGTTCTTTCTGGTTTTCAATGCTGTTGCTCTTATCTTTGCCATCTTTGCCCAGATCGCCATCAGCCCTTGAAATGCGCTGATACGCTGCAATCATGTTTCTGCACTCTCCTTTCCAAGTTCTGTAAACACATTCTGAAATCCAAAAACAATCCGAATCCGCTTGTCCGCACTCACTTTGATTTTCTGCACAAGGGATTTTACCAACTGAATGTCAAATTCAAAGTTGTCCAGATGTTCTTCCAAATGAGAAGTCATATTCAGGTATTCTTCGATTTGCCGTTCCACTTCCGTTTTTTTGCTCTCCGCTTCCTGCAGCGCAGCTCGCAGGCCATCGTATTGTCTGGAATAATCTTCCCGAATCAGTTGGTAATCTTCGGAATCCACCACACCCGCCACATAGTCCGCATAAAGCTGTTCCCGCTTCTTGGCCATCTGGCTGACTTTATCGGTCAGGCTCATAACTTCACCCTTTGCCCGGTAGACGGGATTCTGCACATCCTCGATTTTCTGCAATTCTTCCAGCACCTTCCGTTTATCGCACAGCTGGACAATGAACAAATGCAGCTGATCCATTATCAGGGCTTTCAGCAGTTTTTCTGGAATCTGGTGGCCGATGCACTTGTCGTCAGCCTGCCTCGCTTTGCAAATGTAGTAGCAGACCTTTTTACTTTCTTCTGCTCCATGCGGCAGTCGCTCAAACTCCATTGGCCTGCCGCAATCTGCGCAGAACACCATTCCTGCAAGGTCATTCTGATATTCTGCCCGAATCTGCTCCGACTTTGCTCTTATTGTATGGAACACCTTTTGATTCCTCTTCAGGATTTTTTGCACCTTTTCAAAATCATCCCTTGCAATGATAGCCGGATGTGTGTTCTTTGCCACATACCACTGTTCTTTGGGAAGGTCGTGCCTGTCCTGTCCTGCGAATAACTTCTGTGTACTCTTATTGTTGATGGTATCGCCCACATAGGTTTGATTTTCCAGAATGTGCCGGATCGTGGTTACGCCCCATTTTTTACAGGTAAGCACTTCTTTTCCCTCAACCATTTTTCTATGCCACTCCCGTGGAGTCGGAACCTGCAGCAATGTCATTCGTCGGGCGATTTCAAAAATTGGTACGCCCATCAGTTCCCACTGGAAAATCAACTGCACATAAAATGCAGCTTCCGGGTCAATTTCATTACGCTTTGTCATGGGGTTCCGAATATAGCCATACGGAGCATCGTTTCCGACTGCATAGCCTGCTTCTTTCTTACGTTGCAAAGAAGTCCATATCTTTTTGGATATGTCTTTCGCGTACATTGCGTTGACCATATTCCGAATCGGGAGAGCCAGACTTTCCATGTCCTCTGTGCGCGTACTATCAAAATTATCTGTAACAGCAATCAATCGAATCCCCAAAAATGGGAACACCGTTTCGATATAGTATCCTGCTTCCAGATAGTTGCGGCCAAAGCGTGAGAGGTCTTTCACCACGATGCACTTGATTTTCTTCTGCCGCACATCGTTCATCAGGCGGGTAAATGCAGGCCGCTTGAAGTTGGTTCCCGTATAGCCATCGTCAGCGTATTCTTCGACCAAATGCAGTCCTGGCCGTTCTGCTGCAAAATCCCGAATCAGTTCTCTCTGATTGCCGATGCTGTTGCTCTCGGCCTTGTCACCATCCTCGATGGACAATCTCAGATAGGCCGCTGCCCGTATGTCTTTATTCTTTTCCTTGTAAAAAAACAAAGCCATTAAACCTCCTGTCTCCACGCAAATTGCATGGTAAAATCCAGAAAGTTAATGGCTTTTGATTGCACTATTCACTTAACCCGTCTGTATTTTACCAAGCTGTGACACGAAAATCAAGCTGCTGCGCACATTTTTCAAAATTTCTTTTTCAGTGCTTTCCCATACTCTGCAGCAGGCAATCCCACAGTTCGCTGCCCTCTGGCCGGAACGATTCATATACGGTAATGCCCTTGATGATGGCTTTTCTGTGATGCACAGGCTCCGTATGTTCCTGTTGAGCTTTTTCATCAAAACGCTCTTTCTGCTTCATGAAATCAATCCCCCCTTTACTAATAGGAATCCAGAAGGGCATTTTGGAATACAATTTTTGAAAAAATTTCAAAAAAAAATTGAAAAGTGTATTCCAAATCGGGGCTGCGGATTCCTATTTATAGAAGGACTTCTTTTGATAGGTCTGCGGCATACGGTAAAAGACAGGTCTTTTTCTGTCTTAGAGCAAGATTCGCCTATGGTAACTCAAAACTCACTTTCGTGATTTTTCGTTCCCGGCAATCTTGATGGGGATTCCGTTCCCCATTCCCACGGTACGCACAAAATCTCAGATTTTGGCTATCTGGCTCCACATGAATGTGTTCGCAGCCGAACGCCTACGGCTTATCGGGAGTTGCTTCGCAACTATAAAATACAGGAGGATTATACTGTGGCTCGACCAAAAAATGACGAAAGTATCAGGCGGACTAACAATGTAATGGTTCGCTTTACCGATGTAGAGTATGCACTGGTTTCGTATTCTGCTGAACAGGCTGGCTATCCCATTGCTGTTTATGTAAGGAAACAGGCCATAACCGAGAAACTTCACGTTCATTACAACATCGTTGCCGACATTGCAGAACTGCGAGATTTTGCAAGACAGCTTTCCCATATCGGAAATAACCTGAACCAAATTGCAGCCTTTTTCAACAGCGGCGGCATCCAATCTCGTGCCATTCTGGAAGAAATCAATCGTTGCATGACTGACCTTCGCGCTATGCGGAAAGAAATTGCAGGACTGGCAGGTGATTATCGTGGCAATCTTAAAACACGTCGCGGGTAAAAGTGCAGACTATGGTGCTGCACTCGACTATTTGAAATATGAGCATGATGAAGTTCTGAAGAAACCCCTGCTGGATGCAAACGGGAACTGGGTACTCCGCCGAGATATTCTTCTGGAGGGCATAAACTGTGAGCCGGAACTTTTTGATGTGGAGTGCGAAATGCTTAATGCGCAGTACCACAAGAATCAAAATTACAATGAAATCAAGACGCACCACTACCTCATCAGCTTCGATCCTGCCGACAAAGACGAGTGTGAACTGACAGGTGAACAGGCGCAGGCCATCGGCATGGAATATGTAAAAGCTAACTTTCCGGGGCATCAGGCGTTGGTCTGCACCCACATGGACGGTCACAACGGCAGCGGCAATATCCATGTGCATATCGTAATCAACAGTCTGCGAAAGCTGGATGTTCCGCAGCAGCCCTTTATGGAACGGCCCATCGACTGTAAGGCGGGCTACAAACACCATCTGACGAAAGATTACCTAAAGCATTTACAGCAATCTCTTATGAATATCTGCTTGAGGGAAAATCTCAATCAGGTCGATTTGCTTTCCCCGTCTGTCAACAAAATTACGCAGCAGGAGTATTATGCTAAACAGCGCGGGCAGATCAATCTGGACAAGTTGAACGCTGAGCTTATTGCAGAGGGTTTCACTCCCATGAAAACCAAATTTCAAACGGAGAAAGATAAGCTGCGCGACGCCATTACTGCTGCGGCGAAGAAAGCAAAATCTTTTGA
>CABSMD010000088.1 GCA_902478725.1 uncultured Clostridia bacterium | reverse complement strand
CCCGCCGCGAAAAGAAGTCTCCAAACACCCGCGCCGCACGGATCACGCCATCGGCGACGTCAAGGTTGACCTCTACATGGCCGGACGGGAAATAGTCCGATTTGGTAAAGGTATATTTGGGCGAATAGCCAAAGTTCCACTCCCAAGTAGCGTACTTTTCATCCCGCAGCGTTTGGATCGCCCGCCTGTCGTTAGATGTGAGCTCAAAAAGCTCCCCCTGGCCGGACAGCACCGCGCGGCAGAGGATGTCGCGGTATTGCGGCAGGGTAATCGGTTTTTTTAGATGCTCTGAGATATTGGTCACCCGACTGCGCACCGAACGCACCCCTTTGCTCTTAATCTTCCTCTCATCCACACGCAGCGCGCCGGACAGATCCTCCATCGCCAGGCTGAACAGCAGGGTGCCATGGTGCAGGATCCGGTCTTTGTACACATACTGCGCGTTGCCGGAAAATTTTTTGCCGCCGATCGTCAGGTCGTTGCGGCCGGACAGCTCGGCTTCGACGCCAAGCTCCTCCCGCATGGCGTCGATGATCGGCCGGGTAAAGCGGGCATAGTCGCAAAAGCCGTCGCCGCCGTCGTTCATGATAAAGGTATAGTTCAGATTGCCAAGGTCGTGGAACACCGCGCCGCCGCCCGACATCCGCCGTGCCACGGTAATGCCGTGGGAACGGACATAGTCCATGTCGATCTCAGCCAGGGTATTTTGGTTGCGGCCGACGATGACCGACTTATCGTTTTGCCACAGCACGAAAAATTCTTCTCTGAAATGTTTGAGCAGGTATTCCTCCATGGCAAGGTTATAATAGGGGTCAATGACCTCCCGGTTATCAAGTAACAGCATAGATACCATCCTTGTAAATGCCCGCTGGCAGAAATTAACCACAGACGGCGCCATTTGACGCCCGCCTGCCAACAGAACAGTTATGTAACAGCGGGCCGGCCTATATCCGGCCGGCCCGCTGTTTGAATATTCTCATCAAACGCCCAGCTTACCTCTTCTGATCTGGTCGTTTTCGGTAAAGTTATGCACCGCCACATGCCCCGGCAACGGCAGGATACGCTCATGGATCGCGTCGATGATCCACTCCGCCTGCGGGAAGAAGTCCTTCTCCAGCTCATGGCAGGGGGTGATCCAGTTGCGCGAACCGACGACGACGGGAGGCGCATCCAGATAATCAAACGCCAGCTCGCTGACGGTCTGCGCCATTTCCTTCATATATGAACCGCGCTCGCAGGCATCGCCAACAAACACGATGCGACCGGTCTTTTTGACCGATTCCAGCACCTTTTCGTAGTTGAACGGCACGATCGAACGCGCATCGATCACCTCGGCGGAAAGATTGTATTTCTTCTCTAAGATATCAGCGGCTTCCATCGCCCGATACAGCACCGCGCCGATTGATACGATGGTCACGTCGCTGCCCTCGCGCTTAACGTCCGGCTCGCCGATCTCCACCTCGTAATACCCTTCGGGCACACCCTCTTTGTGGAACTGCTCGCCCACATCGTAGATCCTCTGGCTTTCAAAGAACACAACCGGGTCAGTACCCATTAAGGCGGCGTTCATCAGACCTTTTGCGTCATACGGCGTGGCCGGGAACACGACCTTAAGGCCAGGGATATGGGCACACAGGGCCGTCCAGTCCTGCGAATGCTGCGCGCCGTATTTGGAACCGATCGAAACGCGCAGGACAACCGGCATTTTCAGGATGCCCGCACTCATCGACTGCCATTTGGACAGCTGGTTGAAGATCTCGTCGCCCGCACGGCCGATGAAGTCTGCGTACATCAGCTCGATGATCGCCCGCCCGCCCGACATGGCGTAGCCAACGGCGGAACCGACGATCGCCGCCTCTGAAATCGGCGAATTGAAGAAACGATGGTACGGCAGCGCCTCGGTCAGACCGCGGTAAACCGCGAACGCGCCGCCCCAGTCACGGTTATCCTCCCCGTAAGCAATCAGGGTCGGGTCGGTATAGAATTTATCGATGATCGCTTCAAAGAGTCCATCTCTGAGCTGGTAAACCTTATTTTTGGAAACCGGCTTGCCCTTTTCATCAAACCCGTAACGGGATTTTTTCGCTATCTGCTGCACACGCGGATTCTCTTCCTTCGGCATGAGCACATCGCAGGGACGGTCTTCCATCTTCTCTATCTTTTGGTTGGAGAACATGATCTTCTCGATCGCATCCGGCGTTTTGTTCAGATCCATACGCGGAGACACAGAATCGTCGATAGCAAGCTTGATGACCTTGGTCATCAGCGCCTTGACGTCCTCGTTGATCTGCTCGAACACAGCGTCGTCGGCAACCTTGGCATCAACCAGCTGCTTTCTGTAATTGATGAGCACATCCGCCGCTTCCCAGGCGTCCATCTCCTCCTTCGTCCGGTAGGAGGACGCATCCGACGGGGAATGGCCGGACATACGATAGGTGATCGTATCCATCAGGATCGGGCCGCTGCCGTTTTTGAGCAGGTCGATCTTACGGCCCATGGCGTCGATCACGGCCAACGGATTATAGCCATCCACACGCTCAGCGTGCATCTGGGTCGGGGACATGCCGGCACCGATCCGGGCGAGGATGTCGTAGCCCATCGTTTCACCATAGGTCTGGCCGCCCATGCCATAGAAATTATTGAAGAAGTTGAAGATGATCGGCAGGCCCTTGTTGAAGCCCTCTTCCCACAGCTTCTTGAACTGGTCCATGTTGCCCATGACCATCGCTTCCCACACCGGACCGCAGCCCAACGAGCCGTCGCCTACGTTGGACACGACGATGCCTTCCTTTTGGTTGACGCAGTTGAACAGCGCCGCGCCCATGGCGACGGTCGCCGCACCGCCGACGATCGCGTTATTCGGGAAAATACCGAACGGCGTGAAGAAGGCGTGCATCGAGCCGCCCAGGCCGCTGTTGAAGCCGGTGGTACGCGCAAAGATTTCAGCCAGCGCGCCGTACACCAAAAAGTCGGTCGCCAGCGCCTTGATACCACCCTTTTGCTGCGGTTCCACCACCTTTAAAATCTTGCCGCCGTCGAAGCCCGCCATGATGTCGTAAAGCTCCTGCTCGTCCAGCTTTTCGATCGCGGACAGGCCCTTGGCTAAAATTTCACCATGGCTGCGGTGCGAACCGAAGATATGGTCTTTGATGTTAAGATGGTACGCCTGGCCGACCGCCGACGCCTCCTGCCCCATCGACAGATGGGCCGGGCCGGGGTTGTTATACTCCACCCCGTTATACTCGCTGGTGGTCTTGATCAGGTACAGCATGGTCTCGAACTCGCGGATGATCGCCATATGCTTATAAATACGGATAAAATCCTCGGTCGAGTAGTTGGCTTTTTCCTCGTCGATCGTCTTTTTGTACTGGTTGACGGGGATCGGCTCGAATTCCACAAAGCCGCTTTTGCGGACCTCTTTCGGGTCTACGAATTGTGATTTTGGCATAGCAAAGACTCCTTATCCCGCCCGCGCTTCGTCCGCGCGGGCTAAATTATTTTTTACAATTGGAAGATGGCTTCCCGGATGATCTCCGACACGGTCGGGTGCGGGAACACCAGCTCTTTGATATCGTCCACCGTCATCTGCGCTTCCACGATCAGGCCCGCGCCCCAGATGATCTCAGAGGCATAGTTGCCGATCATGTGCACGCCGATGATGCGGTTATACTTCTTCTCGACCAGCACCTTGCAGATGCCGTCCGCCTCGCCGCCCTCGTTCTCGGCAACATAGCGGCCGCTGTACTTCATGGTGATGGAGGACACTTTATAATCAATGCCTTTCTGTTTGGCACTCTCCTCGGTCTCGCCCACCGAACCCACCTCGGGATTGGTATAGATGACCGACGGGATCGCCTCGTAGCGCATAACGTCCTTTTTGCCCAGCATATGATTGACACAAACCTCCGCCTCGCGGTACGCGGTATGCGCCAGCATGATTTTGCCGTTTACGTCACCGGCCGCGTAGACGTTAGGAATATTGGTCAGCCCATTGCGGTCAGTCTTGATATAGCCGCGCTCGGTCTCCACCCCGATGGTTTCCAGCCCGATATCCTGTGTGACCGGACGGCGTCCGATCGACACCAGCACCCGATCGGCCGGGACGGTCACGGTTTTGCCGTCATGCTCGTACACGACGGAATCCTTTGTGAATTCCACCACCTTGGAGCTTAGCTGGAAGGAGATGCCCTTCTTTTTGTAGTTGTTCATAAGTATTTTAGAAATGTCGGCATCGGTATTGCCCGCGATATGGTCGAGCATTTCAATAATCGTTACCTGCGAGCCGACCGAATTGTAGTAGGATGCCATTTCCAATCCGATCACGCCGCCGCCTACAATGACGAGGGAGCCTGGAATCTCCTCCAAATCCAGTATCTCGCGGTTGGTCAGGGCAAAGCCGGACTTGATCGCCTCGTCCAACCCCTTCACCGGCGGGATCATTGGCATTGAACCGGTGGCGATCAGGAGACGCGCGCCCAGGTACTTTTTGCCGTCTACCTCCACCACATAGTCGCTGCCCTCGCGTCCGCAGATCTTGCCCACGCCCTCGGCCATGACCGCGCCGTTGGCCTTGAGCGCGCCGCGAACGCCGGAAACCAGCGTTTTTACAACCTTATTCTTACGCGCTACCACCGCTTTTTGATCGATGGACGACCCTTCGCATTTCACTCCGTAGCGCTCGCTGTGCTTGGTATAGTCATAGACCTTTGCCGAGTACAGCAACGATTTTGAGGGGATGCAGCCCTCGTTTAAGCACACGCCGCCAAAAGCGCGCTTTTCCACGACCAATGTTTTGAGCTTGCCGTGCGCCGCGCGCTCAGCCGCCAGGTATCCGCCCGGGCCTCCGCCCAGTACGATCAAATCAAATTTATCCATGATTCTTGTCTCCATTCCTGCCGCACCAAAGGGTGCGGGTTGATTACTTGACAATTCCTTTTGCCGCCGGACACCTCCGGCGGGCAACAGAACCCTTTCTAATGAAACATGGGCAGCCGTTTATTTTGCCAGCAAGAGTTCGAAGTTTTCCAGGTTACGCGCCAGGTCGCTCACGAACCGCGCCGCCGGCGCGCCATCAAGCGCACGGTGGTCAAAGGTGATGGACAGCGACATCGATGGGTAAAGCCGAAGCTCCCCGTTGACCTCACGCACCTTCTTCTCGATCGTGTTCACGCCCAGGATACCCGTTTGCGGCGGGTTAATGACAGGGGTGAAGGTCTCGATCCCCAGCGAGCCGAGGTTGGAGATGGTAAAGGTACCGCCCTTTAGCAGGTCGGGGCTGATCGTGCCCTTATTGCACTCCGCCGCCAGCGCCTTAGACGCAAGGGCAATCTCGTTTAGGGTCATGCTATCCGCGCCGAAGATGGTCGGCACCATCAGGCCGCGCTCGGTATCCACCGCCATCCCCAGGTTGACCGATTTGAAATACACCATTTTATCGTCATAATAATGGGCGTTCAACTCCCGATGGTTGGGCAGGGTTTTGGCCACCGCGTATAAAATCATGTCGTTTAAGGTGATGTTGGCCAGGCCGACGCGCTCCATCTGTGCCTTGACCTTCGCACGGAAGGCCAGCAGGGCGCTCGCGTCAAACGAGGTATTTAAGGTAAGCTGCGCGCCTTCAGATAAGGAGGCGTGCATCGAACGGGCAATCACTTTTCGGATGTTGGAGTGCTTGACCTCTTCCACCTCAGGTTGTACGGGCGCGGGAGCCGCTGCCGCCGCAGGTGCGCCGGACAGGTCGTCCAAACGGACACGTCCGCCGATGCCAGTGCCGGAAATGGCGCCATCGGCCGCCGCGAACGCATCATACGCCGCCGAGGTAGAAGCCGCGCCGCGGGCGTTCATCACATCCCGTTCGATGACACGGCCATGCGGGCCGGTTCCCGCGACAAGGGCGGGGTTGACATTTTGCGTCTGCGCCGCCATCCGCGCGCGGGGAGAGATTTTGAGGTCACCATCCGCCACGACAGCATTGTCCGCCGCTGCAACAGGCTGTGCGGCATTGTCCGCTGGCTCCGAAGCCGCGGCGGCTTCTTCCGCCGATTCTTCCTCTTCACCGGCGGGAGCGAACGAGGATGTATCCTCTCCCTCGTTTCCGATGACACAGACGTTGGTCAGACAGGGTACGTCGTCGCCCTCCTCAAAAAAGACGGCGAGCATGGTACCGCTCTGCTTTGCTTCCTCCTCAAACGTGGCCTTATCCGTTTCGTAGGTGAACAGCACGTCCCCCTCCGAAACCGCGTCGCCAACATTTTTATGCCATTTGGCAATGATACAGCTTTCGACTGACTGCCCCTGGCGGGGCATGATTACCGGTGTTGCCATATTCGTTTCCTCCAATCGTGTTATCGTTAGCGGAGCATATTCTGCCCGCCCGTTACCGGTACGGCCTGCCCCGTTTCATACTTCTGTTCGACGCAATAGAAGATGGCGCGCGCCACGTCGATGCACTCACAGCCGCGGTTCATTGGCACCTTCGCCTCATAGAACCGGCGCACATCCTCCACCGTTTTCGCCCCCGGCACCTTGCCGGCATTGAGGTACTGTACAAACAGCCCCTTCTCCGGATCCATCCACAACGGGCCGTCTAAAAAGTTGCCCGGGCAGATCGAGTTGACCTTGATGTTATCGCCGACCAGCTCGAGCGCAAAGCTCTGGGTCAGGCCGATGCCGCCAAACTTGCCGCCGGCATACGCAAAGTTTTTATTGCTGCCGGACAGGCCAGATTTGGAATTGATCTGGATGATATCGGTATAGTAATCCGGCTTGTATTGATGCTGGATTTTGAGCACCTCGCTGGCATATTTCACACAGACGAAGTAGGCGGTATAGTTGATTTTGGTGACAAACTCGAAGGATCTGACGTCCATCTCCTCCAGCCCGCCGGCCTTTAGGACGCCGGCGTTATTGACAAAGATGTCCAGACCGCCGTAAGCTTTGACGGTCTCCAAAATCATGTTTTGAACCGATTCCTCGTTGGATACGTCCACCCCGACCGCGATCGCGCGGCCCTCGCCGTACTCCTCGCACAACGCGGCGGCGTTCTTTTGCGCAAGCTCCAGGTTGAGGTCGGCAATCACGACACACGCGCCTTCCTTGAGCATCTCGACTGCAACGCCATAGCCGAAGCCCTGCGCACTGCCGGTCACAATGGCGATTTTATCCTTGAGCCGTCCGCAGGACACTGCGCCGTCGATCCGTTCGATGGTTCCCAAGCCTTCCACTGCAATGCTGCGGGGAGCCGAACCGTTCTCTTTCTGATACTGCTCCACCGCCGCGCGGCACAATGAAATCTGCTCCTGCGGACAATCGGCCGCGCCGGCCGACACATCCGCGCATTTACCGTCCCCCAAACGCAGGAGGCAAGACTCGCCCTCCCCCATCAGGATCATGCGCAGGGCAGGCAAAACCTTTAATAGTTTTTCGCTCACTAACATCACTTCCCCTTTTTAAATAATCGATTGTCCGTCCTGTCCGCGAAGGCGGGACAACACGGCAACCGCCTGGTTTCTATGAAAAATTGCTCAACAGATACTGTTCCGCCTTCGCGCACCACAGGCCGTTATTATCCTTCACAATCTGATCCAGTTCGGTAAAGCGCGGGTCATCCTTGCCCTTTTCCGCCAAATCGGTCAAGGCGGTCAGCTCCAGCTCGATATTGGTATAGATCAGTTTCTTGCCGCCCGGAATGTTGGGCAGGTTCAAGGTGGTTTCGATCACGCAGTTGAGCCCGCCGATGTGGGTAATCATGGCGGCCGGGTCGATCCTGCCCTGCTCCATCATTTTAAGGGATTCCTTCATGTCGTCGGTATTGCCGCCGCTGGTGCCTACGACATGGGTAGAACCATAATGCACGTTATAGAAATTGAACATCGCCGAAAAGCTCGGATCGGTCGGGCCGGCAAAGAAGTTCAGGCAGCCGTCCCGCGACAGGATCGCGTCCCCCTGCTCCACCACCGGCTTGACCGGCGCGTACACAAACACATCGTTATAGCCCTTGCCGCCGGTCAGACCCATGAGGTACTCCACCGCGTCCGGCACGCTAGCGGTATTGGCATACACCAGCTTGACGCCCTGTTTCGCCGCTTCCTCCACCGTCAATATCTGCGCCGCGCGCGCCAGCCTTGCGTCGTCGATATCGGTCACCACAACCAACGCGGGCTTGCGGCCGGCATGGATCGCGTAATCCACCGCACCCAGACCCATCGGACCGGCACCCGCCAGGATGGCAAGGTTGCCGCCCTCGACAATGCCCATGTCATGCACATAGCTGCCGCCGGTGGTATGGTAGTTGGCGTGGAACGCCCCCACGATGCAGGACATCGGCTCCGCCAACGAACCATAGAAATACGCCTCCCCATCATAGGAGAGCAGGCACCCCATCTCCATCACCTCATTGGGGATGATGATATAGGTCGCATCGCCGCCGATATAGTGGTAGGAATAACCGGGTGCGTCCAGCGAGCCCTTATAGTTGAGCGCCGGCTGGATCGAAAACTTGCTGCCGGGCTTGAACTGCCCCTGCCATTTCGCGCCCACCTCGACGATCTCGCCGCAAAACTCATGACCGATCATGACGGGATTGTCCGCCACGTCGTTTGGCACGCGCTTATGCGCCGACCCCTGCTTGGATGCCTTATACGATGACATGCAGATGCTGTCCGACACCACGCGGGCCAGTATTTCATCCTCCTTGAGTGCCGGAAGCTCAAACTCCTCCAGCCGCAAATCCTCTTTCCCATACAGTCTGACCGCTTTTGTTTTCATATAAAATTCCATAGCCTTTCTGCCCGCAAAGATAATTTTAAGAGCCACCTTGTCCGCGGGCTGACAAAGCGTAAATTCGAGTTCCACGTGAAGGATCGTGCGAAACTCCTTTCCACTTCCTTATTTTCAAATGATTTCTACGCCGCATTCCTTTGCCATCGCACATATTTCCTCTCCCGGCGGCTGGTCTGTGACCAGCACATCGATATCCGAAAGTGCGGCAAAGGTAAACGGCAGGTAAGTATCTATCTTAGTTATGTCCATTAACAGGATTTTTTTACGCGCTTTGCTCACAATTTCCCGTTTTAATTCGCATTCGTTGAAATCACCGGTGGTAAATCCCGTTTCGGTGGAAAAACCGGAGGCCGCCATAAACGCGACGTCGATGTTGATATTCTGCACGAACGCAATCGAATTGCTACCCGAAACGCAGAGGTTATCGCTGTTTAGCTGCCCGCCCACCAAGGTCACCCGCGCGGAGGAGTTTTTAATCAGCTCCAGCGCCGCGACCGGGCTTGAGGTCAGCACAAACGACGGCTCACACTCCCCCATCCGGCTGGCAAGATGCAGGATGGTGCTGCCCGCGTCCAGATACAGCGAACGGCCGGTCTGGACAAAGCGCAGCGCCTTTTGCGCGATTGTCTGC
>CABSMD010000087.1 GCA_902478725.1 uncultured Clostridia bacterium | reverse complement strand
AAAGTATACTACCAAATATGCCAAAATCGGCGAAAATATTGCCTATTACCGGGAGTTGGTAGGATTTACGCAGCAGGAGATGGCGGATGTCGTTGGCATAACCCAGTGCCATATTGCAAGAATCGAAACGGCGCAATCCGGTATGTCTCTTGACATCTTGTTTGCAATAGCGGCAGCCTTGGGCATACCCGTCTATAAATTTTTGGAGTTTAAAAACGAATAAAGCCCTGCCGTACAATGTACGGCAGGGCCTCAGGCTATCGAAAAACTCAATCCAATTCCAATAAAATTTTGTTGAGTGCATCCGCCGCCACGCCGAACAGCAGCGCACCCTTGCTTTTGTCAGGCTTGCTCTCGTCGCATTCCTGCTCCAGCGCGGCAAACCCTTCAAAATCCGCCAGATGCGGTTCCAACGATAAGAATCCGTCGTACCCGGCCTTTTTCAGTTCCGCCAGAATTTGGGGTACATGCCCGTCGCCTTCGCCTGCCGGGGTCACGCTCCCGTCGGCGAACAGCGCGTCTTTGATGTGCATGTAGGCTATGTAGGGCGCGAGCAGCTCATATGCGTCCGGATAGGGCTGCACACCGCACTGCACAAAATTGGCCGGGTCAAAGGTGGCGCGCACCATGGGGCAGTCGAGCGACTTTAACAGGTTCAGGCACCGCGCGGCGGTGTCACCGTAAATCCCCTTTTCGTTTTCATGCAGCAGGGTCAGGCCGCTTCCCTTTGCCGCTTCAATGAACTGGTTCCACCGTTTTAATACCTCGTCGGCGTATTTTTCCGGATCCTCCCCCTTGGGGATAAAAAAGCTGAACATACGAATAAATTTGGTCTCCATCATCTGCGCGATCTCCACAACCCGCTTGAACTGATCGAGGTGTGGGCCGAATGCGTCACAAATGCCGATCTTGCCGATGGGGGAGCCGACGGCGGACAGGGAGAATCCCCGTGCGTCCATCTGGCTTTTGATCTCTTTCGCCTCAGCAAGCGTGCAGTCGCTCAAATTCTTGCCGTTGACCCCGCGCATCTCGATGTGCTTGATGCTGTACTTGTCCAAAACGTCCATCTGTGTTGTGAGGTCCATACTGATCTCGTCTGCAAACGCGCTTAAAGTAAACATAATATCCTCCTAAAAAGTTTTGACAGGCCGGAGCCGTCAATATTTTTTAAATGCATCCGTCATGGTTTTGAGGTATTCGTCGGTCATCCCGCCCGCGCGGGGCTGGGGGTAGGTCTTGGCGATCAGCCCGCCGTGCCCGTTGGTAAACGCCTCTACCATCTGCTTTACCCGTGCGGCGATCTCCTCTTTTTCCATCCCGACCGTGCGCTGGATGTCGAGCGGGCAGTAAAAGCAGATACGCCCCCGGTAGCGGCGGGCGAGCTCGTCGATCCCCATGTTGTCCTGCTGGTCGAGATTAATCACATCACAGCCCGCGTCGATCCATTCCTCAATGATATCGATGGTGTAGCCGCAGCTGTGGATAAAGGTGTCCAACCCCAGCGCGTGGCAGTGTTCGTATAGCCTTGCAAACCGGGGCTTAAAAATGGTATTAAACGCCTCCATGCTGATCATCAGGCGATCCTGGAGTGCGGCGTCGTCTAAGGTCAGGATACCGTCCACCCCGCATGCGGCCATCTTTTCGGCCACCGTCTGATCGATCGCAAGCAGCCGGTCGCAGACCTCGCCGACAAAATCGGGGTTGATGCCGACGTTAATGAGAAAGTCGTTAAACCCGAACAGATCGATCATGTGCTGAAACAGGCCGGTCGGCAGCATACCGAGCACGTATTTCTCTCCGTTGTTCTCCCTGACAGTCCGACGCAACTCTTCATACCGCCAGTCCTCTGAAAAGTCGGGGAACACATAGTCCTCCAGACTTTCCTTTCCCGCGAGTGGGAATACCTTGGGTTCCCCAAAGCTCACGTCGTCGAGCGTCTCATACTCCACGCCCCATTCGTTTTTGCCGTCTGTAAGCGTCCGCTTCGCGGCGGATACCCAGATCATGTCCTCACCATACGAAATCCCGTCCTCCGGCGTGCGGTTGGAATCAAAGTTGTATGGCAGGCGCGGCGGGTCCTGAAAATGGATCGCGCGTTTGACGATCTCCCGGCTTTTCATAGTGTTACCCCCCTATTTGATCTTTTCGATATCGTAAGGCGTCGTCTGGTAGACATAATAATTCAGCCAGTTGGAGTAGAGCAGGTTGGCGTGGGAACGCCAGGTAACCGGCGGTTTTTTCTTTGGGTTGTCATTTGGAAAATAGTTCTTTGGCACGGCAATGTCCAGGCCCTTGTCACGGTCGCGGAAATATTCCTCCGCCAGCGTCATCTGGTCGTATTCCGAGTGTCCCGTGACAAAAATCTGCTTGCGGTCCTTGCTTGCCGCGATGTAGATCCCGGCCTCCTCCGATTCAGCCATGACCTCCAGACCGTCGGTGCTGCGGATGGCTTCGCCGTCCGAATCGGTGTGCCGCGAGTGCGGGGCGTAGAACAGGTCGTCAAACCCGCGTAGCAGCCGCGCCTTCTTGTTGAGCACACGGTGGGGGAAGATACCGAACATCTTCTCCGCAAGCGCATGCTTGCCGATCCCGTAGTGGTAGTATAGCCCCGCCTGCGCCCCCCAGCAGATGTGGAAGGTGGAGGTGACGTTCGTTTTTGTCCACTCCATGATGTGGCAAAGCTCCTCCCAGTAGTCCACCTCTTCAAACGCCAGGTGCTCCACCGGCGCGCCGGTGATGATCATCCCGTCGTACTTTTTGTCGCGGAAGTAATCAAAGGTGTGGTAGAAGTTTACAAAATGCTCCTCCGGCGTGTTTTTGGACTGGTAAGAGTCGGTTTTCATCAAATCCACCTCAACCTGCAGCGGCGAATTTCCCAACAGCCGCAAAAGCTGCGTTTCCGTCACGATCTTGGTGGGCATCAGGTTCAAAATCACGATTTTGAGAGGACGGATGTCCTGCCGCATGGCGCGCAGCTCACTCATAAAAAATACGTTTTCCTTCCGCAATGTACCGGCGGCGGGCAGCTTGCCCGGAATCTTAATCGGCATAACACCTTACCTCCTTTTAAAATCGTTTCCAATAAAATTTGCTGTGTTTTTTTATTATATAAGGAAACAGCCCGTTTGTCAATCCAAAGGGCTTCCTATTTGCGGCGGGTTGTGATAAAATAAATCAAACATGATAAAATAAGGATAAAGAAGGAATTCAAATGGACGAGATTTTAACCAATATGATAAGCGGGCAGACAAAACGCCCGCAGGAGTATTCACCGTTGGTGCTGGCCTATGTGGGCGACGCGGTGTATGAGGCGTACGTGCGTACCCATCTGGTAAAGGGCGGGAACATCCCGGTGCACCGCCTGCACAGGATGTCGACGAGGCTTGTGAGCGCGAAAGCGCAGAGCGATATCGTCGAAGCATTGCTTGCTACGCTTGACGAGGAGGAAATCCGCATTTATAAACGCGGGCGAAACGCCAAGGCGGCCACCACGCCGAAGAACGCGGATTTGAACGATTACCGCCGCGCCACCGGTTTTGAGGCGTTGGTGGGGTATCTGTACCTGGCCGGGCGGTTTGGACGGCTGGAGGAGATATTGGAGCTTGCGGTACATGAGCGGGAGGGAGAAGAAAAATGACCTGTTACCATATCGGCCTGAAAAGGCAGTTTTGGGCCAAGTATGCCATCCTGCCCGGCGACCCCGGGCGGGTGGAGAAGATCGCTTCGTTTTTGGAGAATCCCAAAAAGATCGCTCAAAACCGCGAATACACCACCTGGATGGGGGAGCTTGCGGGGGAGGCGGTGCTGGTTACCTCGACCGGCATCGGCGGGCCGTCCGCCGCGATCGCGGCGGAGGAGCTTTACCAGGTGGGGGTGCGCGCGTTTATCCGCGTGGGCACCTGCGGCGGGATGCAGCCTGATGTGTCCCGCGGCGACCTGGTGATCCCGACCGCGGCGGTGCGGATGGAGGGCGCGTCTCATGAATACGCGCCGCCCGAATTTCCCGCGGCGGCGGATTTTATCCTGGTGTCCGCGCTGGCGCGCGCGGCTGAGACACTCAGATTCCCGTTTCATACCGGCGTGGTGCAGAGCAAGGACTCGTTTTACGGGCAGCATGACCCATCCTCCTCGCCCGTGGGGGAGATGCTGAAAGAAAAGTGGGACGCGTGGCTCCGCCTCGGCGTGCTGGCGTCCGAGATGGAGAGTGCGGCGCTCTTTACCGTTGCGGCGGCACGTGGAATGCGGGCGGGGTGCGTGCTCTATACCGTCTGGAACCAGGAGGCGGAGGACGTGCATATGGACGATGCTCCGCCGCTTTCGGAGGAGCCCGCCATCCGCACGGCGGTAGAGGCGCTGAGAATCATAATACGAACGGAGTGAAACCAGGGAACAGCAAAAGCGTGTTTTTTGACCGCCGTTAACCAAATACCCGTACACAGGCAGTCATACAGCAGATAAACGCAAAAACGAACAGCAGGACGGTTCCCGTATCGAACCGTTTACGCAGCGAAAAAAGGATTAAAACCATCGCGCCGAGCGATAGAAGAAAAGCAAACGCCTTCAGGGTAAGCAAGAGCAAAATAGCTGATGCCAGCGTCAATCCCAGCGCCCATGCGTTGGTTTTGCGCCGCAATGGGTTTGTCTCGGCAGGATCGCATAAATCCTGCAGCGAGATCGTATAATCCGGATATTTCGCGCGGCATTCCCAGAGGTAGTGTTCTACCTCGTCCCTTCGTTCCCATGGATTGGCGTGTTTTGCAAAGATTGCGTCAACCCCGTTTCGGATCTCGTCAAAGATTTCCTGCTCCGGTACAGCTCCACTGTCCAGGCCGGTGTACTGGAGAATCAATTTCTGCGTAGCGGCGCCGTATCCCTGTCTGACCGTACCGGGTGCAATCGAAAGTCGGTACGGCTTTTTGTGTGCCGCATCAGCGGCTTTTCCGGCCTTGCCGCCGGCATTCCTGTTTTCATCCGGCCGGACGGATACCGCCGCGCCGCCGGAACCACGTCCCAGCGCCGTACCGCATCCCCGGCAGGTCTTCCGGTCGCCGTCATTGAAGGTTCCGCATATCTGGCAGTACATCCCATTCCCCCCTTTTTTACCATAAAAATAAGCATTTTCAGTATAACAAACGGGTTAACTTTTGTCAACCGGGCGGTTTTGGTATATTTTCGCTTCCCCTGCAAATGCTATCCACGATAAAACAAAATGGGGGTGGACGGATGTTTGACGCGGTGTACTATGAAGAAGCGGCGCGGGACTACCCGTTGGGCCGGGAGCTTTTGGAGCGCTATCATACATTGGAACAAATCCCGATCGAAAACCATAATAATATCCCTGTCATGCGGGAGCGGGAGAACCGTGAGTTTGCGCGCATGAAGCGCAGCCTCATTATCGGCGTGCGCAAGACCCACCGTTATGTACCCAACGAGAAGGTGTCCGATTTTTTGGTACCCTATACCTCGTCCGGCTGCACCGCTATGTGCCTGTACTGCTACCTGGTGTGCCATTTCAATAAATGCGCCTACCTGCGCCTGTTTGTCAACCGGGAGGAGATGTTTGCCCGCCTGCAAAGACGGGCAGACCAGACCGGGTCCTGCTTTGAAATTGGCAGCAACAGCGACCTGGTGCTGGAAAACACCATCACCGGCAATCTGGACTGGACGCTCGAGCGCTTCCGCGGGCCGGGCGCGCTGACCTTTCCGACCAAATTTCATATGGTGGACAGCCTGCTCGACATCAAACCGCAGGGCCGGGTGGTGGTGCGGATGAGCGTCAACCCCCAGGAGATCATCCGGCGGGTGGAGTACGGTACTTCGCCGCTTGTGAAGCGGATCGAGGCGGTCAACCGCCTGGCGGAGACGGGGGCCTATGAGCTGGGGCTGCTGATCGCGCCAGTGATTTTTGTGGAAGGGTGGGAGGCGCTTTACGAAGAATTGATCCGCACCCTCTGCGATTCCCTGAGCGATGCTGCGCGGCGCGGCCTGTTTTTTGAGGTGATTTTTATGACCTATAGCTACGTCCACCGGCGGATTAACAACGATGCCTTCCCCAACGCGCCCGAGCTGTTCGACGCCGAACTCATGACGGGGCGGGGCAGGGGAAAGTACGCCTACCGCCAGGAGGTACGGGAGAGGGGGGAGCGTGTGGTGCGGGGATTGCTGGAGCAATATTTTCCCCAAAACCGCGTCTGGTATGTGGTGTAAGAAAATTTATCTAAAATTTTCTAAAAAGTATTTCAAAATACTGAGGAAGTATGCTATAATAACAATCGGTACGTTTATCATGGCTGCGGGGCTCAACCTGTTCCTGATCCCGAACCGGATCGTAACCGGGGGCGTAAGCGGCCTGGCGACCGTGCTGCATTATCTGACCAATGTCCCGGTTGGCGCGCTGATTCTTCTTATAAATATACCGCTGTTTCTGATCGGTATGCGCACCATGGGCAGGCTGTTTATCATCCGCACAGCGTATGCGACCATCCTGCTGTCGGCCTTTGTGGATATTACATCGGCCTTTCCTGCGTTGACGCCCGACCCGGTGATTTCGTCGCTGTATGGCGGCGCGTCGGTGGGGTTGGGAATGGGACTGGTGTTTTTGTCCGCCGCCTCGACCGGCGGGACCGACCTGATCGCGAAATCCCTCAACAAATGGCTGCCGATGTTTTCGATGGGAAAGATCATCCTTGCGACCGACGCGCTGGTGATCCTGTTTGCCGTGGCGGCCTTTCGGGATTACGCCTCGGCACTGTATGCCTTTTTTGCGCTTTTCATCAACAGCGTCGTGATCGACATGGTGGTGGAGGGCGTCAATTTTGCCAAAGCGGTGTATATCATCTCCGAGCAGGAGGAGGCGATCGCGCGCAACATTTTGTTTCAGATGGGGCGCGGCGTTACCGCGCTGGACGGGCATGGCCTCTACACCGAAGGGAAGAGACGGGTACTGCTCTGTGTCATTTCCAAGCGGGAGGTCATCCGGTTAAAGAACATTGTTAAAAAATCCGACCCCAACGCCTTTGTGGTCATATCCGACGCAAAGGAGGTGCTGGGCGAGGGGTTTAAAGAATAGGAGGTACCAAATGGATAACAAGCAGTTACAAAAAATTGCCACCAATGTCCGTAAAAATGTGATTGAAGCTGTGTACAACGCGGCGTCAGGGCATCCGGGCGGGTCCTTGTCGATTGCTGATATTCTGACCGTGCTGTATTTTGAAGAGATGAACATCGACCCGAAAAATCCGAAAAATCCCGACCGTGACCGGTTTGTGCTTTCCAAAGGGCATTGTGCGCCGGGGCTGTATGGGGTGCTGGCGGAGCGCGGGTTTTTCCCGAAGGAGGACGTCAAAACCTTCCGTAAAATCGACAGCTACCTGCAAGGCCATCCGGATATGAAGGGCGTTCCCGGGGTGGACATGTCCTCCGGCTCGCTGGGGCAGGGCGTATGTGCCGCCAACGGTATGGCGCTTGCCGCAAAGCTTGACAACAAGGATTACCGCGTCTATTCCATACTGGGCGACGGTGAGATCGAGGAGGGGCAGGTCTGGGAGGCCGCGATGTTTGCGGCGCATTATAAGCTGGACAACCATACCGCCTTTTTGGATTTTAACGGATTGCAGATCGACGGGGACATTACTAAGGTCATGTCGCCGCTTCCGGTGGATGAGAAATTCCGCGCGTTCGGCTGGCATGTGATCGAGATCGACGCGCATGATTATGACCAGATCAAAGCGGCTGTTGCCGAGGCGAAGCAGACCAAAGGCAAGCCGACGATGATCATCGCCAGGAGCGTTAAGGGCAAAGGCGTGTCCTTTATGGAAAACCAGGCCGCCTGGCACGGGAACGCCCCGAACCAGGAGCAGTATGAGCAGGCGATTGCGGATCTGGACAAGATTTTACAGGAGGTGGGCTGAAAATGGGAGACAAGATAGCGACAAGGGAAGCATACGGACTGGCGCTGGCTGAGTTCGGTGAAAAATATGATTTGGTCGTCATGGATGCCGACCTTTCCAAATCAACCAAAACCGATACCTTTAAAAAGAAGTTTCCGGATAAATTTATCAATACCGGCATCGCGGAGGCGAACATGATATCCACCGCGGCCGGCCTTGCCGCCTGCGGCAAAACCGTGTTTGCGAGCTCGTTTGCGATGTTCGCGGCGGGGCGTGCGTTCGAGCAGGTGAGAAACTCGGTCGGCTACCCGCATCTAAACGTCAAGATCGGCGCGACCCATGCCGGCATCTCGGTCGGCGAGGACGGCGCGACCCATCAGTGTTTAGAGGATATTGGCCTGATGCGCACGATTCCCGGCATGGTGGTGGTAAGCCCTGCCGATGCGGTGGAAGCGCGCGCGGCGGTGGAAGCGGCTATATTGCATGATGGCCCTGTGTACCTGCGCTTTGGACGGCTGGCGGTACCCCAGATTTTTGACCGGGATACATACCAGTTTACGCTTGGTAAAGGTATCTGTGTCAAAGAAGGAAGCGATGCGACCATCATCGCAACGGGGCTGATGCTGTTTGAAGCGATCGATGCGGCGGAGCAGCTTTCCAAAGAGGGGATCAGTGTGCGGGTAATCGATATCCACACCATTAAGCCGATCGACCGGGATATCATCGTCAAAGCGGCGGAGGAAACCGGTTGTATCGTGACCGCCGAGGAGCATAATATCTATTGCGGCCTTGGCAGCGCGGTTGCTGAGGTGCTGGTGGAGAATGCGCCCGTCCCGATGGAGCGCGTCGGCGTGAAGGATGTGTTCGGCCGTTCCGGAAAGCCTGCGGAGTTGCTCAAATACTATCATATGACGGCGGACGATATTGTCTCCAGCGTCAAGAAGGTCATGCTGCGCAAATAATCCTTTGCCTATGACAACAGGCCCGTCCAGATCCTGGCGGGCCTGTTTTTTAGGCAGCGGGTCCATTCCTGTGCACCTGGACATAAGAGAGACGAAGCCCGTATGGATTTTTTCTGCCCAACTAAGGAGGCTGTTGTTACATGAGAATATTAGCCATTGATTATGGTGACGCGCGGGTGGGGCTTGCCCTGTCCGACCCGATGGGCTGGACGGCGCAGGCTCTCCCGGCCCTGCCCGGTTACCGGGCGGAGGAGTTGTTAAACGGTTTGGGGCGGGTGATAGCGGAGAATGGAGTGGAAAAGATCGTACTCGGCTACCCGAAAAATATGAACGGTACCCTTGGTCCCCGTGCGGAGTTGACCGAGGCGTTTGCCGAAACGTTACGGCAGCGTTTTTCCCTGCCGGTGGTGCTGTGGGACGAAAGGCTGACCACCGTGTCCGCTGCGCGGGTGATGAACGAGACCAACGTGCGTGGCCAAAAGCGCAAGCGGCAGATCGATTCTTTGTCCGCCGCGTTGATTTTGGAAAATTATTTGAACGCGATGGAGAAGTAAGGCGGGG
>CABSMD010000086.1 GCA_902478725.1 uncultured Clostridia bacterium | reverse complement strand
GTTTACAACCGAACAGGTGAGCCGAGCGTGCCTTTTTGCGAAAGAGGAGCAGCAACGGAGTATATGAAAAAATCCCAGCCAAAGGCTGGGATTTTTGAATGCAGCGTAGTTTGCTGCGACGTGGCTGCGAGAGAAGGATTCGAACCCTCACAAAGTGAGTCAGAGTCACTCGTGCTACCCTTACACAATCTCGCAATACGGATATTATTATAAGGGATAATCAACCATTTGTCAAGAGAAAATTAAAAATTTTCCACTGCATCCTAGGATTTTATGAGGTGAAATTCTCCATCACACAGATGGAAACAGGCTGTGTGACGGAGAAGACATATGATCAAAAACTCAGGGACGAAACGAAATGGAAATGGCATAGCAGATGCCCAGAATATTTTCTCCCTGCATACAGGTGGTAGGGCTCATCAGCGCGCCAGTGGCAGCGAACAGCAGGTTTTGCAGCTTGCCGGAACGCACCTGCTTAAGCAGATGCCCGCATAAAACAGTCGCACTGCAAGCGCAACCGCTTCCGCCCGCATGGGTGTCCTGGTTCTGGTTATCAAAGATCAGACAGCCACAGTCGTTATAATTATTGGAAACGTCATACCCACGGTCGCGCAGCAGGTCGGTTGCCAGAGCCTTGCCGACCTCGCCCAGGTCGCCGGATACGATCAAATCATAGTAATCGGGCTGCCGGCCGGTTTCTTTAAAATGTGTGCTTAGGGTGTCCGCAAATGAGGGGGCCATAGCTGCTCCCATATTGTTCGCATCTGTAATGCCCTTATCTACGATTCTGCCGAGTGTCACATGAGTGATGTAGGGCGGTTGGTCTTTTTTGCCCACCACAGCCGCCCCGGAACCGGTAACCGTCCATTGCGCTGTCGGGGTTCGCTGTCCGCCGTATTCCAACGGGGTACGGAACTGCTTTTCCGCCGAGCAGAAATGGCTTGAGGTAGCGGAAACCGTGGTTGCAGCATATCCACCGTCAATCATCATGGCGGAGATAGCGAGCGACTCCGCCATCGTGGAACACGCACCATAGATACCAAGCAGGGGAATGTTTAGGTTTTTCACAGCAAAAGCGGAACTGGTGCACTGGTTCATCAGGTCGCCCGCAATGACATAATCAATCTGGTCCGGTTTCATGTTCGCTTTCTGCACAGCCTTACGGATTGCAGTTTCCATGAATTTGCTTTCCGCCGCCTCCCAGCTTTTTTCCTCCCATAACGGATCGGGGACAAGTTGGTCAAAGTCCGCACTAAGCGGCCCTTCACTTTCTTTTTTGCTGCCAATGGCCGCACTTTCAATGATACTGGGCGGATTGGCAAAGGCAATGGTTTGATTTCCTAACCGTTTATTCATTTAAGCCCACACTCCAATCAAATAACGGATTAAACCTAAAATAGTAGAAGAAACGATGCCGTATACAATTACCGGTCCTGCTATGATAAACATCTTGGCGGCCACACCGGTGATGTATCCTTCCGTTTTATATTCCAAAGCAGGGGATACGATAGCGTTTGCAAATCCTGTGATCGGCACCAGCGTTCCCGCACCGGCGTGTTTGGCAATGTTGTCATACCAACCGATACCTGTAAGCAGCGCTCCCAAAAACACCATGATGATAGAAGTCCACGTCGTTGCCTGCTCCACACCGACGTCTGCCATTTTGATCAGCATCAAAATACCCTGTCCGATGGCACAGATCAAACCGCCGATTAGAAAAGCAAACAGTATATTTTTAAAAACAGGAGATTTCGGAGAGTATTGGTCTACTTTTTGCTGATATTTTTTATTTTCTTCATTTTGGTTCATAAGTACACTTCCTTTCTGAATTAGTATGGATTGGGAAGCGCAATTTTATGCGAAAAGAGTTCATATCATAAATTTTTTTATTGTAATAAAACGAAGGAGGAAATCGACGAATCATGCAGCATTAATATGGTTTTGTATACGCGAGATTTTATCCAATAAAAAAACGGACTGCTGAAGCAGCCCGTTTTTTTATTGGCGGTGAATTTCTATCTGGTCAAATATTTATATAGCATCACCGCAGTTTCCGCCCTTGTGATGGAGCCATTTGGCTGGAACATGCCGTCGGAACCGTTCATGATCCCCATGCCGGATACGATAGCGGCATAGCCCAGCAAATCTTCCCCAATTTCGGCTTCATCAGAAAAGGGCGTTTGGTATATTCCCTTGATAGATGCAAATTCCTCCCCGCCGATCATCCTGACAAAATACTTTGCCGCATCGATACGGGTAATAGGCGCGCCCGGATTCTTTTCTTCTTCACTCAACACACCACGACGGATCAGCCTTTTATAAAGCTCTGTAATCTCCTCCTCAGTTTCATAGGCTGAAGTGTCATTGTTGACCGCTTCAAGCAGAAGTACAAGATAATCCTTTTGGACAATAGCCTCATCGGGTTTAAAATCTCCTGCGCCGAAGTCAAAACCGAATTCACACAGCTTTTGGACATACTCTTCCGACCAGTGCCCGGAGATATCGGCATAGCTGCGGATTTCTTTCTTTACATAGGGCTTGCCTCTCCAGTCCAATTGTTGTCCTGTCGCAGCGCTGAGTACGCCGGTGAAATCGAACGGCAAGCCATAAACCGGCTTGGTTTCTTTCACAAGGCCGCCCTCTTTATCAGGAATACCGACATAAAGCAGGCCCAACGATCCGATTTCCATTATTTTTTCAAACGCTTCTTTGTCAGACAGGATATTCGCTTTTGATTCAAAGCTGGCCTCGTTGTCCCAATTGGTGCGCAAGCTCGATAACTTTCCGGTTTTAAGATCATAGACAACCGATATACCGTTGTCGGGATAAGGAATGCCGTCTGCGATCCGTTCATAATTGATAGCACCGGATTCCTCTGCGTTTTTCACAAAGGGATTCGTTTCACGCAGCGCAATCTCACCCGCCTTACTGGCGGCATAGGTGTCAATGAATTTTTGTGCCTCCTGCACCGCCTGTTCCTGCGTCATCTTATTCTTATCCGCCTCATTTTCCTTAGCAGAGGAATCATAAGAGTAATATGACAAAACTTCTTTATTTTTCGCGTTCAAAGCTACCGAAACAGAATAGTAGGTATCCTCACCCTCTTTGGTAAACCGCAGCTCAATGACATATTCCTTTTTGTCTTTTCCAGTGCTGTAAAGCGATGTGGATTCCAGCGCCATATCGTCGGTGATGTCAAACGCAGGTATTTTTTTGACATAAGCGGCCGCCTCATCCCGGCTGATCGGCCCCTCGGCATTTTGGATTTCCTGACGCTCAGCCTCCGACAGATTCTTGGAAGACATACCCCCGGATGCATTTTCGGCAGATCCCGCGACGTCCATCAGACGATAGGTAGGCTGTTCGGCATAATACGGTTCACCGGTCTCGGCGTCAAGGTATGTATTCTGGTATTTTGGCACATAGGCCAGATACGCTTCCGTTTTTCCATCCTTCTGCCGGGTCATATATTGTAACCTCAGTCCCAGCTTTTCCTGGTATCCGGTAATAGCCGCTTCGCTTCCAATCCCGTTTTCAAGCGGTTTGAAGGCAAGGGTATAATCCCATTCTACCCGATACTGCGAAATCTCTCCGGTAAAGCTGTCCACCATAACGCGGATGGTATGGTTAGGGTAGGGGATGTCATTTTCAACCCTGTGATAGGTTGCGCTGTAGCTTCCGTTCATGGCCGAGTCACTCTCATCCGCAAGCACATAGTGACCGTCCAGCTCCGGATTGGCGCGACGGAGAAATGCGAGCGATTTTTCACGGCACTGTTCCAGCGTATAGGCAGGCAGCTTACTGCCGCTATCCTCCGCGGAAGCGTAACGGTAATAATCGATAATCCTGCCTTCCGCATCGGCCGAAGCCCTGACATTTTTGTCATTGTCCCAGCTCCAGTGAAATTCCCAAACCTGACCCCTTTCCTTGCTTTCGTACGAAGAAAAGTCGAAGCTGCTGTGGTTTTCACCGATGTCGAGTTTTTCCCTGACCGTGGCGATGACCTTTTCGTTGAGTTTCTGACTGTCCTCAGCTAACGCTGTCATGGCAATCGAAAAGAGCATGGCCACGGTCAGAATGACACTGATACATTTTTTCATATTCCTTTCCTCCTCCAATCGTTGATACTATATAGAGTCCGGATGGCAGAAAAAAGTTCCAATTATTGCTTCTTTTTTTGAAAAGTTTTTTTCATATCAAGCTCCTTTAAATTCCTGCCGGTTAGAACCATCGAATCGCCGGGCAGGATTTTAGTAGAACCCTTCGGGAGAACCACACTGCCGGCCCGCTTAATCATGACAATCAAGATTTCCTCTGGAATATCGGCTTCCAACAAGGTTTTTCCCGCCCATGGGCTGTCCGGCGTCACCTTGATTTCACGCAGCTGCGTCAGCAGATCGTCCTGGTAGTCGTTAAAGGTTTTTAATACATTGGTTTCCTTCTCGACCAAATTGAGTTTTTTTGCAAATAAAGGAATTAGAGAGCCCTGGAACGAAACCGACAGCAGGGAAACCAAAAACACGATATGGAAGATATCGTTATGCAGCAGTCCGCCTGAGGTAACGGCATAGATGGCAAACACAATGGACGCCGCCCCGCGTAAGCCCACCCAGGATACAAACAACTGTGATTTAAATGGCACACGAAACCAGCTAAGGATCGAAAAGGTAGCAACAGGACGCGCAATGAAGGTGATTACAAGTGCGATTAATATGCCGGGCAGAAGGATGCCGGAAATTTGAGAAGGGAAGGAGAGCAGCCCCAGAGTAAAAAACAGCATAATCTGCATCAGCCAGGAAATGCCATCAAAGAAATGGACCAGACTTCTCTTATGTAGAATCTTACTGTTGCCGATTACAAGGCCGACGATATAAACCGACAGGTAGCCGTTTCCACCGGTCCACTCACATAAACCATAGCCCAACAGCGCAATCGCTGTGACAAAAATGGGATAGAGTCCGTCAATTTCAAAGTTGATCCGTTTGAGGATTGCAACCGAAACAAACGCTACGGCAAAGCCGATTGCGAGGCCAAAAAGGATCTGTTTGGCCAACACCAGCAATACCGATGAGCCACCGCCCTGATTGATCATGGAAATAAAGAAGATGGTCAGCATATAGGCAATCGGATCGTTGCTGCCGCTTTCGATTTCCAGCAGGGAAGCCAATCCGCCCTTTAGGCTCAGCTTTCGGGAACGGAGCACATTAAACACCGAAGCGGCGTCGGTAGAAGCAAGCACCGACCCGATCAAAAATCCCTCGGCATAGGTGGTGTGTAAAATCCAGCGACAGAAGAGGCCGGTTACCAAAGCGGTAATCACAACGCCAAGTGTGGACATCGTCACCGCTTTGGCAGCGACCGGCTTGGCCATCTTCCAGTTGGTACCGAACCCGCCATAGAACATGATAAAAATCAGTCCCACCGAACAGATGGTCTTGGCAATTTCAAAATTGTCAAATTGGATTCCAAATATTCCATCCGATCCAAACAGCATACCCAATCCCAGAAAGATCAACAGGGAAGGCACACCAAAGCGGTACAGGAGCTTACTGGAAACCACGCTCAACAGCAAGACCGCCGCGCAAAGAATGATACCGTATACCATATTGTCACCTACCTTTTTTACTATTAATATATGTAAGAATCGTTTTTTTCAGAAATTATAATAATTCACTTGTTCCATAAGCGTATTTGCGGTATACTAGATAATAAATGATTATAAAATGGAGGTAATGTTTATGCGGTCACTTGAAAGGGTAGATGAATTCAGAAGAGAGGCGTCAAATGCTCTCTTTACCAAGGAACAGGCCATCACTGTAACACTACGGCTATTGGAAGCGGAACTGTCCGACCCTTCCAACAGCGCGGAAGACAAAAAGGTATTGCAAGCCGCCATGGAACATATCAATTTTTACTATATCGACGCGACAAAGACCGAGACGGATACTCTGCTGGACAGCCTGAAGGTCGCCCGCTTCACGACAGAAGAGATTATGAAGGCGATCGATACGATCCTGTTTGAATCGCAGCAATAAACAAAAGGAAAAAGGCGCCTTTGTTTGAAGGTGCCTTTTTATCACTCAATATCCTTTGACACCATCGAGAGATTCGTCGTTTACAACCCAATCTTGTACCGGAATAATCTTGTATTCATCCGGCGAATTGCGAATGACCACCTGCTCAATGCCGGCATTGATAATCAGCCGCTTGCACATGGCACAGGGGTTGGCGTCCTCTACCAGCTTGTCGTCCTTTACTTCCCTGCCCACCAGATAGAGGGTAGCGCCCTGCATATCCCGCCGTGAGGCGCTGATGATACAGTTGGCCTCCGCATGGACGCTGCGGCACATCTCATAGCGTTCACCGCGCGGAATCTGCAAGCTGTCCCGCAGGCAGTATCCCATGTCACTGCAGTTTTTCCGCCCGCGCGGCGCGCCGGCGTAGCCGGTCGAAACGATTTCGTCGTTCTTGACGATTACCGCCCCGAACCGCCGCCGCAGGCAGGTGCCACGCTCCAAAACGGTTTCGGCAATGTCAAGATAATAGTTATACTTACTTCTTCTTTCCATTGACAAGCCTCCTTTTTCTGTTGCGCCCGCAAGCGCGGGCAAACGGTCTCATCCGTTTGCAGATGACGATTCCTCTATTTTATCCACACGCCCCTGATGCCTGCCGCCTGCAAACGCAGCGTTTAAGTAGGCCATCACGATCTCACGCGCTGTCTCAACGCCGATGACACGCGCTCCCAGCGCGATGACGTTTGCGTTGTTGTGTTCTCTGGCCATCCGGGCCGAATAGGTGTCGGAACAGAGCGCGGCCCGGATCCCCCTGACCTTGTTTGCCGCAATGCTGATGCCGATCCCCGTCCCGCAAAACAGGATGGCAGCTTCACACTCGCCCACAAGCAGATGGGAGCACACATCCTTGGCAATGTCAGGATAATCCACACTGTCCGTATTGAAACAGCCATAATCCTTTACAACATAGCCCTGCTCGTTCAAAAACGTTTTAATCTCTTCCTTTAAAGGGAAGCCTCCATGATCGCTTCCAAGTCCAATTACCATAGTATCCTCCACCTCTCTGTTATTTTCCATGCCTTTGCTCATACTCCCGTTCCGCCTGGGGTTTATTGATATAGTATGCATTGATCCGGTCATAAGGGACGGCTGCGTTCACCAGTGCAGCCCGGGCAACGGACGATGCATGTGGTATCCGAAGCGCGGGCGGCAGTATCCTACATGAACAGGCTTCGCCAATTCGATCCGCGAATGATTCCACATCATTGCCGGTTAAAATGGTCCCACCTTGTTTCCCGCAAAGGTACTCCACAAGCTTTTCCACCGGCAGGTGCGCGGGCGGCAGGTCTGCAACCGCTTTTCCGTCCTGAAAATGGTAGACCGCACAATATACACTGTCATTGCGTGCGTCAAGCAACGCACAGACAGGCTTGTCAAAAGAAGCGGCGTTATAGGCCAGCGCTTCCAATGTGTTGACCGGCACCACCGGTTTGCTGGTTGCCTGGGCCAACGCTTTGACGGTCGCCAGCCCGATCCGGATACCGGTGAACGACCCGGGGCCATTCGCGGCTGCGAACAGATCGATTTCAGAAATATCGGTCTGGGTATCGCTTAAAACCTGTTCGATTACCGGCATGATCTTTTGTGAATGCGCTTTTTTATGATCCAGTATATACTCCGCCCGGATAACGCCATTCTCCACCAGTCCTGCCGTCAGCACATTTGTCGTCGTATCAACCGCCAAAATCTTCATTTTTTCCCTCCAACCCCGCATTCGTTATCAGTATCGTGCGGTAACCTTCTCCTTTGGACAGGTCGCGTTGCATGGTAACATGATACGCATTTGGAGGAATGATAGAAGCAATGTTTTCCGGCCACTCCACCGCGCACACGCCATTCTGGTAGAAATATTCGTCCAGCCCTGCCTCAATGGCGCTTTCTCCTCCGGCAAGCCGATAGGCGTCAAAATGGAAGAGAGGAAGGGCGCCGTCATAGTATTCATGCACCAGCGTAAAGGTCGGGCTGGTAATATAGTCGCTGATTCCCAATCCACGCGCCATACCACGGACAAAAACGCTCTTGCCGGCACCAGGTTCCCCATGCAGGCAGACCACGTCTCCCGGGTGCAACGACTGACCGAACCGCTTTCCGGCGTCTTCGGTATCTTTTTCACAATAGCTTACCACACATAACCCCCCTGTTAGAATAATCCACTGATGTTTCCATCTCCGTCGATATCGATCCGGCAGGCGGCAGGGGTCTTGCCCAAGCCCGGCATCGTCATAATGCTGCCGGATAAGGCAACCACAAAGCCCGCTCCGGATGATAAGGTCACATCCCGCACCGTAAAGGTAAAACCCTGCGGCGCGCCCTTTAATGCGGCATCGTCCGAGAAGGAGTACTGCGTTTTTGCAATACACACCGGGAGGCCCTCGTATCCGTCTGCTGTAATCTGTTTGATCGCGCGTTCCGCCGCCGGCAGGAATTCAACCGTCCCAGCGTGGTAAATCTTTTTGACCACCTGTTCGATCTTCTCTTTCAACCCAGCCTCCAGCGAATAGGCGGGTTGATACTCACTGCCTTCCGCAGTCCATTTTACAACCTCACGCGCAAGCTCCAGACCACCCTCTCCGCCCTGGGTAAACACATCACATACGCTGCATGGCACACAAAGCTCCCGGCAGGCCGCCCGAACGACATGCAGTTCCTCCTCGGTATCGCAAGTAAAGCGGTTGAGCGCAACCACCACCGGCAGACGATACCCCAGCATGTTTTCAATATGTGCCCGCAGATTGGGAAGCCCGCGCCTGACAGCCTCCGGATCGGGTTTGTTCAATTCTTTTACATCGATACCGCCATGGTATTTCAGGGCACGAACCGTCGTCACCACCACAACAGCCGCAGGGGACAAACCGGCGTACCGGCACTTAATGTCTAAAAATTTTTCAGCTCCAAGATCGGAACCAAAGCCTGCCTCCGTCACAACATATTCGCCCAGCTTCAAGGCCAGCCGGGTTGCCAGCACGCTGTTGCAGCCGTGGGCGATGTTGGCAAACGGCCCGCCGTGAATCAGGCAGGGAGTCCCCTCCAACGTCTGTACCAAATTGGGCTTGACGGCCTCTTTGAGCAATGCTGCCATCGCGCCCTCCGCCTGCAAGTCCCCGGCTGTTACAGGTCGGTTGTCCCAAGTCCTGCCGACCACGATTCTGGACAACCTCTCCTTTAGATCCTGCAACCCTGAAGCCAGGCACAGGATCGCCATCACCTCGGAAGCCGCTGTAATCATAAACCCGCTTTCACGCGGTACACCGCCATTTTTTCCACCCAGTCCAACGATAATATCGCGCAAACATCTGTCGTTCATGTCCATGACACGTTTCCAACTGACCGAGCGCGGATCGATACCCAGCGAATTCCCCTGATGGATATGGTCTGTCTCTTATACACATCTGACGCTGCCGACGAAGAGGATAGTGTAGATC
>CABSMD010000085.1 GCA_902478725.1 uncultured Clostridia bacterium | reverse complement strand
CAATAACACGATGATACCTAGGATGATCCGGTAATATCCAAACGGCTTGAAATCGTGCTTTTTGATAAAGTCCATTAAAAACCGGATCGCAAACAGCGATACCACAAACGCCACGACCAGCCCCGTCAGCAAAATAGCCAGTTCCATCCCGGTAAATGAAAATCCGAAGCTCAGGAGCTTGACCGCGCTCGCCCCCAGCATGACCGGCACCGCCAAAAAGAAGGAGAATTCCGCAGCGACCGTGCGCGAAGTACCCAAGATGATCGCGCCCAGGATGGTCGAGCCCGATCGTGAAGTACCCGGAATCAGCGCCAAAATCTGAAACACGCCAATCAACAGCGCCGTTTTATAGGTCAGCTGCGACAGATCATTGACCACCGGCTTTCTTTTGCGTTTTTCCAGCACGATAAACAGGATACCATAGACGATCAGTGCGATAGCGACCACAAACGCGTTATAAAACAGCGCGTCAATCTTATCCTCAAACAGCACACCGATGATCCCCGCCGGGATGACACCCACCAGCACCTTCAACCACAAAGAGATGGTATCGCGCTTTTGTGCGCTCGTTTTTTTGGGCGAAAACGGGTTGAGCTTATGGAAAAACAACACAACCACCGCCAATATCGAGCCAAACTGCACAACCACCAAAAACATGTCCATAAAATCTTTGGTACAGTTCATCTTAATGAACTCATCCGCCAGGATCATATGCCCGGTACTGCTGACCGGCAGCCATTCGGTAATTCCCTGAATAATCCCCAAGATCGCCGCCTTTAAAATTTCAAGCCATTCCATACATCAGCCCTCTTTCCTTTTTTATAGTCTTACTGCTCTAAAAAGTATGCGTTGGAGTCGGCGTGATTCCCGTTTTTATCACGGCAATGGACACGGACATACCCCTCTTGCCCATTTAGCCGAAAAGACGCGCCGCGCAAGGGAGCGCCGCCCTCCGATACCTCAATGTGACACCGGCGGCCCTCGGTTAAGACATAGATTTTGTCCACCTCCGAACAGGCGATGTGGAGGACTCCGTCTTCTATGTATATTTCATGGATCTCAGGGCCGGTCGAGGCGTAAAAATGCCCCCGACGCAAGGCGTCGATCACCGCGCCATAGGAAAGCGACTCCGCTTTTATCATGGTAAAACCGCCGCAGGAATCCCAATACCAGGAGTCCGGTTCGGCGCGGTTATGATTGTCATCCGTCGCGACGCAATACAGGCGGTTGCCAGTGCGCAGCATCTCATCATAGGCCTGGGGATTGTAGCCGTACAACCCCTCCAGCTCACAGCCGTGGTTATAGATCTCCATTGCAAAGCAGCCGCGCAGGTCTTTGTAATCATCATAATTCTGCACCGACCAATAGGGATGGTTATAACAAACCAAAAAGCCGCGGCCAGCCATTTCATTAATATAACGATTGATGTAACCGATGTCTTCATAACGCTGCTGCGGCTGTGTGATCTCCTTCGGCACCGCCGGGTCGGTATCGTACAGGTTAAAATGATAGGTTTTTGCCGCATTCGTCAGGCGGGACGATTGTTGGTTGATATCTACCTCGAACCCGACCAGCGCCAAAAAATCCTCATCATTGAGGTCGGAATGGTTGACACAATGGTGGTGGTCGGTGTAGGCGACGATTTGATAGCCTCTGTCCTGATACACCCGTTTGACCTCCTCCGGCGTCAGCCTGCCGTCCGACACGTTGGTGTGGCAATGCAGGTTCGCTTTGTAAAACGCCCCGTCCTTCGGCAGTAAATACGTTCTTTCCATAAAAAAGACCTCCCCTACTTTATTATCTGCAAGACCGCGTCCACGGTCTCCTCAACCGCTTCTCCATGGCAGACGCAATCCGCATAACGCCGGTAAAGCGGCTCGCGCGTACGGTACACGTCGCGCAGGCTCTCCCCCGTTTCCATCACAATGCCGCGCGTGGTGATATTTTTCACCCGCCGTTCGATCTCATCAAGCGGCACATCTAAGTAAATGATACGGCCTAATGTCCGCAAATATTCCATGGTGCGCGGCGAGCACACCGCGCTCCCACCAGTCGCGATGACGCAGTTTTTAGGACGGATGGAGCAGATCGCCTCCTCCTCCGCTTGCAGAAAGCCCCGGAGACCGCGCTGGTTTATCAGGTCCTGGAGCAGGCAACCATAGGTTTCCTGGATCACAAGATCGGTATCCAAAAATCCCCTGCCCAGCGCCTTTGCAAGCAGGACGCCGATGGTGCTTTTGCCGCTTCCCGGCATCCCGATCAGGATGAGGTTATTCACTGGCATTCCTCCCCGAAATACATCTGTTCGATATACGCCTCCTGAAAATCAGGGTCGCAGGACAGCTCGATGTATTGGCAGTTTTCCACGATCTCCTCCGCCCGCCTCAGCTTGGCCGGGTCGAGCAGGCAGAACGCCGCGCCGTCCACCGACGAGTTGCCGATGCAGAGGACATCCTCCTCCGCTATGGCCGGCAGAAGGCCGACTGTCACCGCATTTTGATAGTTGATATGGTAGCCGAAGCCCCCGGCGATCATGATTTTGCCGATCGTTCCGATGCTGGACTTTTTTTGCAGCACCGCAATGCCCGCCGCAATCGCCGCCTTGGCAAGCTGGATTTCACGGATATCACGCTGGGTCAGGTACACCCCGTCGCATACTGAGAAGGCAGGCTCGCCGGTTTCGGTCTCAAACAGGTAACGGGACAGGGACCCCTCCCCCTCCAGCCTGCCGGTCTCGTCAATCAGGCCGTTTGACAGGAGGATCGCGATCAGATCAATCACTGCCGATCCACACAGGCCCACAGGCGGACGGCCAAAGATGGTTTGCAGCTGCAACTCTTCCCCGTCGTACTCCACATGGCTAATCGCCCCGGCGACGCTTCCCGTCCCGCAGGAGAGGTTAGCCCCCTCAAAGGCCGGGCCGGCCGCCGTACCGCAACAGTATATTTTATCCTTACCGCCGAGCGCGATCTCGCCGTTGGTACCGATGTCGAGCAGCAGGGCAGGCGATTCCCTGTCCGCAAGGCCGGATGTCAAAAGGCCCGCAGTGATGTCCGCGCCGACGTAGGCCGCGATACCGGGCAGGATATCCACCTGGCAATCCTCCAAAATTCCAATCTGGTGCGCGGGGATACCAACGCGCTTCAGCGTAACAGGCGTAAACGGTGCAACCGCGATGCCTGAGGCATCCAGCCCCAGTAGGAAATGCAGCATGGTTGTATTGGCCGCAACCGCAATGCCGTCAAGCGATGCGATATTGTTATTGGCCTTCAGCTCCGACAGCATGTCGTTGAGCTGGGCGATGATGCATTCATGCAAAATATGTTCTTTGGAATCGTGCTGGATGCGTGCAATCACATCCGCCCCATACGCCTGCTGGCGGTTCAGTGCGGTCAGGGTGTCCAACCGCCGGCCGCTTGAGAATTCCAGCAAATACATACAGATGGTGGTGGTGCCGATATCGACCGCCGCGCCGTATCCACCGGTTCTCACTGTGGGGTATCTTCCCTGCTCCCCGGTTACGATACTGGCCTGCGCGCTATCGTTCAGCTGGACGGCAACGTCCCCCACCGCTTGCGCCATACAGGCCAGCCTGCCGTCCCGCCCACGCAGCAGCACGCGTTCTTCCTCCGTCACGGGGCTTAACGCCCCGCCCGCACGGACGATACATTTGCCGCAGGTATGGTTCCCGCCGCAAGGAGCGGAGAGCGTTATGCCCGCCTGCCTGACAAGCTCATACAATAGAACAGGCGGATGGAAAACTACTTCTTTTCCCGCTGGATAAATCATTGCTTTTGCCATTGTGATCCCCCTGACAAAAAGAGTGAAAAACAGTACTTTTACAAGTATATCACGCCTGCTGTAAAATACAAGCCCAAAATTGTGAAAAAAATACTTGCATTTATGATACAGATATTGTATAATCATCATCAACAGGTATTATTACCTGGTCATAATCAGGAGTGTTGCAGTATGGTACAAAAAATATCGAAGGCCGCCCGCCACCGCAGTCTGGCCAAAAAGGTGGAGGATTGCCCATTTATCACAGATGAGGAGCTGGCGCGGGAATTCGGGGTCAGTGTGCCTACCATCCGCTTAGACCGGATGGAGCTGAACATCAAGGAGCACAAGGAACGGATCAAGGAGCTCGCCCGCCAGAGCACCGGCAAGATCAGGTCGGTGGACGAAAGCGACCTGGTCGGAGAGATCGTGGATATCCATCCGGGCGAAAACGCCATTGCGCTGCTGGTGACCAATGAGGATATGGTTTTTCAAAAATCAAGGGTGGTGCGAGGCAACTATATCTATTCGTTTGCAGAAACCTCCGCCATCGCGGTTATCGATGCAAATGCCGCGTTGGTCGGGGTGGCTAACATCAAATACAAACGTCCGGTTTACGCCGGGGCCAAGCTGGTGGCTTATGTCCAGGTAAAGGAAAAGCGGCAGGGTAAAACAATTGTCTGGGTTTTCATCAAAGACAACGGCGAAGAGGTCTTTCGCGGCAAATTTCTGCTGGCTTCGCTGGAGGAACAGCAGGAAAAATAAGAGGAAGCCGTCACACGGCGGCGGAACGGAGACAAATATGAAAATCGTAATCGATGCGCTCGGCGGGGACAACGCCCCGCTTGAAATGCTAAAGGGCGGCTGGATGGCCGCACAGGAAACCGGAGTGGAAATACTCTTCACAGGCGGTAAAGGGCAATTGGAGAAATTGATTGCGGACAATGGATTTTCCCACCCTAACATCAGCGTGGTCGACGCGCCGGAATACATATCCAACGACGACACCATCCACGCAATCAAGGAAAAGAAAAATTCTTCCCTTGTGGTAGGGTTGAATCTGCTGCGGGAAGGCAGGGCGGACGCGCTTATCAGCGCGGGCAGCACCGGGGCTCTGATTACTGGAGCGACGCTGATCGCCAAGCGGATCCGCGGCATCCGACGCGCGGCCTTAGCACCCCTTATTGTGACCGACAAGGGCCCGGCCATGCTGATCGACGCGGGCGCGAACACCGACTGTCCACTTGAATACTACAGGGACTTTGCCATGATGGGCTCAATCTACATGGAACGTGTCCGGGGAGTACAATCGCCCAAGGTAGGGTTGGTCAATGTCGGCACTGAAGAATCCAAAGGAAACGACACCCTGCGTGCCGCCAACGAGCTTTTAAAAACCCTGCCGGTCAACTACATCGGTAATCTGGAGGCACGGGAGATTCCCGCCGGCGCGGCAGACGTAATCGTGTGCGACGGGTTCACCGGCAACGTCATCCTAAAATTGATGGAAGGCATGGGCCGGATGCTGAACCGCAACCTAAAGGCAATCTTTATGAAAAATACACGCTCCAAGCTCGCGGCGGTGCTGGCCAGCGCGGGGCTTCGGGATTTTAAGAAAAAGATGGATTATGAAGAATACGGCGGCGCGCCGCTTTTGGGGATCGACAGCGCGGTCATCAAGGCGCACGGCAGCTCTAACGCCAAGGCAATCGCCATCGCGGTACGTCAGGCGATCACATTTGTGGACAACAGGGTCAACGACGAAATTAAGAGCTATTTGAAAGGGGATCAGGAGAATGCTTCATGCTAAGATATCCGGCGTCGGATGCTTCTTGCCCGAAACGGTATTGACGAATTTTGATTTGGAAAAAATGGTGGAAACCTCTGACGAATGGATTATCCAGAGAACCGGCATCCGCGGGCGGCGGATCAGCGGCAAAGAGACCTATACCTCCGAGTTGGCAGCAAAGGCGGCGGAAGATGCGCTAAAAGACGCACAAATGACACCGGAGGAGATCGATTTTATTATCGTGACCACCGTCTCGGGAGAGATGATTGTCCCCTCCACCGCCTGTACGGTACAAAAGCAGATCGGCGCAAAAAACGCGGCGGCAATGGATTTAAACGCCGCCTGCACCGGCTTTATTTACGCGCTGACGGTCGCCGAAGGGTTTATCCGTGCGGGGATGTACAAAAACATCCTGGTCATCGGGGCGGACTGCTTATCGAAGGTGACCAACTATCAGGACCGCAAAACCTGCATCCTGTTCGGCGATGGCGCGGGCGCGGCTGTATTGACGGCCAGCGAAGGGGAAACGGGTATTTTACAGACGGTGTTAAAGGCGGACGGCACCGGCGGGGACTGTCTAACCCTCCCCTTTCTGAAGGTGACGGAGGAAGAGGTCAAGGCCGGAACCGACCGCAAGATTTACATGGATGGCAGCGAGGTGTTCAAGTTTGCTGTCCGCGCAATGGCGGAATTGACAAAGGAAGCGCTCGAAAAACAGGGGCTTACCACCGGGCAGTTGGATGTTTTGATCCCGCACCAGGCAAACATGCGTATCGTCGAGGGCGCTGTAAAGCGGCTTAAAATCGACAAGGAACGGGTGTTCACCAATCTGGACCGCTACGGCAACATGTCAAACGCCTCCATCCCGGTCGCACTCTGCGAGGCGGTACGGGAAGGCAGGATGAAGCCGGGCGACAATGTGGTATTGGTAGGCTTCGGCGGCGGGTTGACCTGCGGCGCGGCACTGATAAAATGGTAATCGACACAAATTATGGCACCGGCCGTTTTCCGTGTGGTTTCATGTGGAAATGGCAGGGCAGAAATAAAAAGTGTTTATTAGCAAAATTAATGGAGGAATCACCATGGAACGAAACAGGATTTGCGATTTGATCGGGATACGCTACCCGATATTCCAGGGCGGCATGGCCTGGGTCTCCACCGCCGAGCTTGCCTGCGCGGTATCCAACGCGGGAGGTTTGGGGATCATCGCGGCCGGGCAGGCGCCCGCCGACTGGGTGGAAGAACAGGTGTTAAAGGCACAAAAGCTCACAGACAAGCCGTTCGGCGTCAATGTGATGCTGCTGTCTCCTTACGCGGATGAAATCATCCGCCTGCTTGCCCACTACCATGTCCCGGTCGCAACGACCGGCGCGGGAAACCCGGGTAAGCACATTGGAGTTTTAAAAGAGGCGGGAACCAGATTCATTCCGGTCGTCCCATCGGTCGCGCTCGCGAAGCGGATGGAAAAAGAAGGCGCGGACGCGGTGATCGCCGAAGGGACTGAGTCGGGCGGCCACATCGGGGAGCTGACCACGATGGCGCTGGTGCCGCAGGTTGTGGACGCGGTTTCCATTCCGGTCATTGCGGCGGGCGGCATCGCGGACGGGCGTGGCATCGCGGCGGCCTTTGCGCTGGGTGCGCAGGGCGTTCAGCTCGGTACACGGTTTATCTGCTCGGAGGAATGCACCGCGCACGACAACTACAAACAGGCGGTGATTGCCGCAAAGGACCGCGACGCGATCGTCTGCGGGAGAAAGACAGGCCATCCGGTGCGTTGCCTTAAAAACAAGCTTACAAAACGGTTTTTGGACAGCGAGTATGACGGTACGCCGGTAGAAGAAGTAGAAAAGATCGGCGAGGGCAAGCTGCGCGCCGCGGTGGTGGACGGTGACATGGCCACAGGCTCTGTCATGTCCGGCCAGATTGCGGGTATGGTGCACGACATCAAGCCGTGTAAGGAAATCATTGCAGAGCTCGTCTCAGGGTTTGAGGCAGCTTGCAAGGGGTTAGGAGGAACAAAGCTATGATCGCATTTTTATATCCCGGACAGGGGGCGCAAAAAATCGGCATGGGGCAGGATATTTGCGCGGAATATGAGGAAGCAAGCCGGATCTTTGACCAAGCGTCCGACGCGCTCGGCTACGATATGAAAAAGCTGGTGTTTGAGGGCGACGAGCAGGAGCTGATGATCACCGAAAACACACAGCCCGCCCTGCTGACGGTCAGTATGGCGATCACAGAGGTGTTGAAAAAACAGATTCAGCCGGAATACACCGCCGGGCTTTCCATCGGCGAATACGCGGCGCACGTTTGCGCGGGTACGATCGATTTTGCGGACGCGGTTCAAACGGTGCGCCTAAGGGGCCGCTACATGCAGGAAGCCGTTCCGCTTGGCAAGGGCGGCATGGCGGCCGTCATCGGCCTTGCCCCGGAGCTGGTGGAGGAGGCCTGTAAGGCCGCCTCGGAAAAGGGGACGGTAGAGGCGGCCAACTACAACTGCCCCGGACAGATTGTAATAGCCGGTGAAGCGGAGGCGGTTGCATTTGCCTGTGAGATTGCCAAGGAAAAGGGGGCGCGCCGCGCGGTGCCGCTGGCGGTCAGCGCGCCGTTCCATTGCAGTCTGATGCGGCCGGCCGGCGAAAAGCTAGAGCCGGTTTTAAAGCAGCTTACGATCCACGATTTTGCCATTCCGGTCTGTACAAACGTAACGGCCAAAAGGATCGAAGAGAAGGATGAAATTGCTGACCTGCTGGTACGCCAGGTCTATAGCCCGGTTCGTTGGGAGGACAGCATCCGCTTCCTGCTCGCGCAAGGCGTGGATACCTTCATTGAGGTCGGCCCCGGCAAGGCCCTGACTGGCTTCATGAAGAAGATCGACAAAGAGGCAAGGATGCTCCATGTAGAGGACATTCCCTCGCTGGAAGAAACCTTAACGGCTTTAAAGGAGGGTTAACATGGACTTAAAAGGCAAAACCGCACTGGTTACAGGCGGCGCGCGCGGAATCGGAAAAGCCGTCTCCTCTGCGCTGGCAGAGGCCGGGGCAAACGTAGTGATCCATTACAATGCCAGTTCTGCCGCCGCAGAGGCTTTGGCGGCCGAGCTGACCGCACGCGGGACGGCCTGCCGTATTGTCGCGGGCAACGTGGCCAATCCGGAAGTGGCAAAGGAAGCGGTCGCCGCGGCGATAGATGCATTTGGTTCGCTTGATATTCTGGTCAACAACGCCGGCATCAACAAGGATGGCCTGCTGATGCGGATGTCCGACGAAGACTGGGACAGCGTAATGGACGTCAACCTAAAGGGCGCGTTTCATTTCATCCGTGCCGCCAGCCGCCCGATGCTCAAAAAAAAGGCAGGCAGTATCATTAATATTTCCTCTGTCATCGGTGTGGCAGGAAACGCGGGGCAGGCAAATTATGCCGCGTCCAAGGCGGGACTGATCGGCCTGACCAAATCGGCTGCCAAGGAATTCGGCGCCAAAGGCGTACGGGTCAACGCCGTCGCGCCCGGCTTTATCGAAACCGACATGACAGCCGGGCTTAATGAAAATTTGCGCGACGAATACCGCAAGGGAATCCCCCTCGGAAGGTTTGGGACGCCTGCCGAGGTGGCTGACACGGTGGTGTTTTTAGCGTCGGATCGTGCAAAATATGTCACTGGACAAATAATACATATTGACGGCGGCCTATTTATGTAATATATTATATAGGGCATTCATAGTAATTTTGATAAAGGAGGTGAAAATATGGAATTTGAAAAAATCAAAGAGATTATAGTGGAACAGCTTGGCGTTGACGAATCCGATGTTAACATGGACTCCTCGTTCACCGACGACCTGGGTGCGGATTCTTTGGATCTGGTCGAATTGATCATGGCCCTGGAAGAAGAATTTGATATGGAGATTCCCGATGAGGATGCGGAAAATATCAAAACGGTTGCGGATGCTGTCAA
>CABSMD010000084.1 GCA_902478725.1 uncultured Clostridia bacterium | reverse complement strand
AAACGATGCAAGTTTGCTTCTGATCAATGCGGGGATGGCGCCATTAAAGCCATATTTTACTGGAAAAGAGGTGCCGCCTAAAAAACGGGTGACTACCTGTCAAAAATGTATCCGTACACCGGATATCGAACGTGTGGGCAAAACCGCACGACATGGTACCTTTTTTGAAATGCTTGGCAACTTTTCCTTCGGGGACTATTTTAAAGAAGAGGCAATTACCTGGGCATGGGAATTCATTACAAAGGTAATGAAGATGCCGGTAGACAAGCTTTGGATTACGATTTACGATGACGACGACGAGGCGTACCAGATTTGGGCCGACAAGGTCGGCGTCGCACCGGAACGGATCATCCGCATGGGAAAAGAGGACAACTTTTGGGAGATCGGTACCGGCCCGTGCGGTCCGTGCTCTGAAATCCACTATGACCGGGGGGAGGAATATGGCTGCGGCAAACCCGATTGTGCGGTTGGCTGCGACTGTGACCGGTTTGTAGAGTTTTGGAATCTGGTGTTTACCCAGTTTGATAAGGATGAGGATGGAAATTATAACCGGCTTGCCCATCCCAATATCGATACCGGCATGGGGTTAGAACGGATTGCCGCCATCATGCAGGGGGTCGGAAACCTGTTTGAGGTGGACACGATCCGTAAGGTAATGGAGCATATCTGCCGCATTGCCGGCGTAAAATACAAGCAGGATGAAAAAACAGATGTTTCGTTGCGGGTAATCACCGACCACATTAGAAGTACCACCTTTTTGATTAGCGATGGGGTGATTCCTTCAAACGAAGGGCGCGGTTATGTCCTTCGCAGGCTTCTGCGCCGCGCCGCGCGCCACGGCAAGCTTTTGGGTATCAGTGAGCCCTTCTTATACAAGGTTGTACAGACGGTGGTGGAGGAGTCAAAATCAGGCTATCCGGAGCTGGTTGAAAAGCAGGATTACATCCAAAAAATCGTACGGATCGAAGAAGAGCGCTTTGACGAGACAATCGATCAGGGGCTTGCAATCTTGAATGATTATATAGAGGATTTGAAACAAGCAGGTGAGACCATCCTGCCGGGTGATAAAGCGTTTAAGCTGTATGATACCTATGGATTCCCGATTGATTTGACAAAGGAAATTTTGGCGGAAAACGCTATGGATGTCGAGGAAGAACTTTACCAAAAGGAAATGGAACAGCAGCGCGAGCGTGCCCGTTCCGCCCGCGGCGACATGGAGGCGGAAGGATGGAAAGAGGACGCGATTGCGCCGTTGATTAAGCAGATGGAAACCCAATTTATTGGCTATGACCATTTGGAGACGGACGCCAAGGCGGAAATGATTATTTTGGGAAGCGATGCTGTTGACCAACTCACCGAGGTTGGAACCGCATTTATCTTAATGCTTAATAAAACCGTCTTTTATGCCGAAAGCGGCGGACAGGTCGGCGACAGAGGTTTCATACGGTCGGATCACTGCGAAATAGAGGTAGAAGATTGCAAGAAACAAAATGGAAAGTTTTTACACCACTGCATCCTGCGCTCCGGGGCGGTTGCGAAAGGGGACTGTCTGCACTTAGAGGTAGATCAGGCGCGGCGTAAGGATACGGCACGGAACCATTCGGCCACCCATTTATTGCAGGCGGCTTTAAAACAGGTACTGGGAAGTCATGTTGCTCAGGCGGGCTCTCTTGTCATGCCTGACCGCCTCCGCTTTGACTTTTCACATTTTACCGCAATGACAGAGGAAGAGCTTCGCAACACAGAAAATTTGGTGAATGAGATGATCTTGGAAGCACTTCCCATTGAGATTCAGGAGATGCCGGTTGAGGAAGCCAAAAAGACTGGTGCGACGGCACTTTTCGGAGAGAAATATGGCGACGTTGTCCGCGTGGTTCGGATGGGTGATAAGAGTACTGAATTTTGCGGCGGATGCCATCTTGCCAACACCAGCGAGGCGGCCTTGTTCCAAATTATTTCTGAAAGTGGCATTGCCGCAGGTGTTAGGAGGATCGAGGCGGTCACAGGGCACGAGGTGTTAAAAAGATTACAGGAATTGAACGATTTTTCTACACTGGTTCGCGGTATACTCAAGAGCAGCAGGGCAGATGTTCCTGCTAAGATCGAAGGCTTACAGGATGAGACGAAAGCCCTGAAAAAGGAGATTGAAAAACTGAATTTGAAGCTCGCGCAGGGATCGGTTGATGAAGTGATTGCAAATGCAAAGGAGATCGGCGCGGTTAAATTCATCCAAAACCGGATGGATGGCAGCGATGTCGCGGCAATGCGTAAGTTTGCCGATGCAATACGCGGTAAGATTTCCGGGGCGTATGTAATATTATTGGCGTCTGACTGCGACGGTAAGGCCGGCTTCATTGTGTCAGCGACCAAGGAAGCGGTATCAGCCGGGATTCATGCCGGGAACATTGTAAAAGAGGCGGCCCGTGTGGCCGGCGGCGGAGGCGGTGGGAAACCGGATTCTGCCCAGGCAGGAGGCAAGGACGTTTCTAAAATTCCACAGGCGGTCGAGATGGCGGAAACCGTCATCAGACAGCAGATCAAAGCATAAGGAGGAGGACAAAGTGCAGGATTGTTTGTTTTGTAAAATTATCAACGGAGAAATCCCATCCAAAAAGGTCTATGAGGATGAAGAGATATATGCGTTTGAGGATATCAATCCCAACGCACCGGTACATGTTTTGATCATTCCCAAGGAGCATATTTCCTCTGCAAATGAATTGAATGAAGAAAACGCGGCGATTGTTCCTAAAATATATCTGACCGCTAAAAGGCTGGCGAAAGAGTTGGGAATTGCTGAAAGCGGTTACAGAATTGTCAATAATTGCGGCCCGGATGGAGGGCAGACCGTTTTTCACCTTCATTTCCACCTGCTGGGTGGCAAAACGATGGGATTGATGGGATAAAAATATAAAATCGAGCCGTAGTAAGACAGGATGAAAACGCTGTTTTATTACGGCTTTTGCCTTTTACTGACAGAATCACTCGGATGGGCAGGGATTGTTATGGTTTATGATGTGGCGGTGGTAGGCGCTGGCGTCGTTGGTGCTATGATCGCGCGTGAATTGATGAAATATGAGTTATCCGTTTGCCTGCTGGAAGCGGAAGATGACGTAGCTATGGGTGCCAGCCGGGCTAACAGCGGCATTGTACACGCCGGATTCGATGCAATGCCCGGCAGCCTAAAAGCGAAACTCAATGTGCAGGGCTCTGCCATGATGGAGGAGGTTGCACGGGAGCTGGGGGTGAACTATCGGAGGAATGGTTCCCTGGTTGTCGGCTTTGATGAATCGGACAAAAAGACTTTGCAGATATTGTATGAAAGAGGCAATCAAAACGGCGTGGCAGGGCTTAGAATCGTGAGTGACAAAGAGCTTCACGATATGGAACCGAACATCACGGTGGATACGGCCGGCGCTTTGTATGCCCCCACGGGGGCCATTGTTTGTCCCTATGGGCTGACGATTGCCGCGGCAGGAAATGCAATGGACAACGGGGCGGAGCTGTATACAGGATTTGCGGTGAAAGAAATTGCCACTGGCAACGAGGCAGCGGATGGTTATCTGAACCAGACGGAGATTGCCGGAAAAGAAGCGTTTTTTGTTTTGTCATCCGAACACCGAAGCTTGCGGGCAAGGTATATTGTAAACGCGGCTGGCCTTTATGCTGATACGATTGCGCGCATGGTGGGGGATGACTCCTTTGCCATCCATCCACGAAAGGGAGAATATCTGCTTTTAGATAAAGAATATGGAAATTCGAGCGGACACTCTATTTTCCGAACGCCGACCCCTATGGGGAAGGGGATATTGACAACCCCTACGGTGGACGGAAACCTACTGCTGGGTCCGACATCACAGGATATAACGGATAAGAAGGACTACGCCACGACGCGCACTGGGTTGGACGAGGTGCTGCAAAAGATATTTGTTCATTTACCAGCAAAGGCGGTCATTACCTCGTTTTGTGGACTTCGTGCGGTTGGAGATACGGGGGACTTTATCATTCGTTCCCCACGGGCACGTTTTCTCAATGTAGCGGGAATTGAGTCGCCCGGCCTGTCCGCTTCACCGGCAATTGCCGTGTACGTAGTTGAATTGCTGGAACGGATGGGATTGGTTTTGCAGGAAAATAGAAGTTTCAGGCCGGAGAGAAAACCACAGCATTGGTTTCGAGATCTGGACATGGATGGTAAGAACGCTGTGATCGCCAACGACAAACGCTATGGAAGAATCGTTTGCCGTTGTGAAGGAATTACGGAGGGGGAGATCGTGGAAGCAATTCACACCAATCCCAAGGCAACTAATCTCGATGCGGTCAAGCGCAGGACGAGAAGTGGAATGGGACGCTGCCAGGGCGGATTTTGTACCCCGCATCTTGTAGAGATATTAGCAAGAGAGCTGAAAATTCCCTATGAAGCGGTCACAAAGTGCGGTGGGGAATCGAGGCTTAATTTTTGCAGGACGAAGTGAGGCTATTATGAAGCGAATTGATTTGGTTATCATCGGCGGAGGCCCCGCCGGTTTGGCGGCGGCTGTAGCTGCTTATGAAGCGGGTGTTAAGGATATCCTTATCCTGGAGCGCGACAATCAGCTGGGCGGAATTTTACAACAATGTATCCACAACGGGTTTGGACTGCACAAATTCAAAGAGGAGCTGACCGGGCCGGAATATGCGTGGCGGTATATTGAGCAGGTGAAGAAATATGCTATTCCATATCTTTTGCATACAATGGTGGTCAGCGTCACTGAAAATAAGACGGTAACTGCCGTAAATGAAGACGATGGTTTTTTCGAAATACAAGCCAAGGCTGTTGTTTTGGCGATGGGATGCCGGGAACGCAGCCGCGGTGCGCTGAATATTCCGGGTACCCGTCCGTCCGGCATATTCACGGCCGGTACGGCGCAGCGGTTTGTCAACAGAAACGGCTACCTGCCTGGAAAAGTGGTCGTGATTCTGGGGTCGGGAGATATTGGGCTTATAATGGCAAGGCGGATGACTTTAGAAGGCGCTACTGTCAAAATGGTATGCGAGCTGATGCCCTATTCCAACGGGCTCAACCGCAATATCGTCCAATGCCTGCAGGATTTTGATATTCCTTTGCGGTTGAGCTACACGGTCACTGCTATAGAAGGCAGGGAGAGGGTCACTGGTGTGACGGTTGCACGGGTGGATGAGCGTCTGCGTCCGATTGCCGGAACGGAAGAAAAGGTTGCTTGTGATACACTGTTGTTATCGGTTGGTCTGGTGCCGGAAAACGAGCTGTCCAAGCTTGCCGGCGTCGAACTGGATCCTCTTACGGGTGGCGCGGTGGTACAGCAGAACCGGGAAACCTCTGTGAAGGGCATTTTTTCATGCGGGAATGTACTACACGTTCACGATCTTGCCGATTTTGTTTCCGACGAGGCGGCGATAGCAGGTAAAAGCGCCGCTGAGTATATCCGGTTTGGATACAAGACAGGGGATCGAACTCTGAATTGCAGGGCCGGGTTGGGGATACGTTATATCGTCCCGCAGAGGATCAGCAGTAAGGAGGATGTTTTTCTCTATTTTCGGGTTGACAACCGATATCACAACGCGCTGATTCGCGTAAAGGACGGAGATCAGATTTTGTTTGAAAAAAGAAAGAATATCCTGGTTCCCGGTGAGATGGAAATACTCCGTCTGTCCGGCAAGTTATTCGATGACGTGCAGGGAGATGGGATAACAGTCGAGGTGGAAGGAGGCAGAAGATGACAAAGGAATTGGTTTGCATTGTCTGCCCGCGTGGTTGTTCCCTGACTGTAGAGCTTGACGGGGAAGAGGTACAAAGAATTACGGGCAATGCCTGCCCACGGGGAGCAGACTACGCGGTTTCCGAATGCCTGCATCCGGTCAGAACACTGACCACCACAGTACGCGCGGAAAACGGCGCGATGGTGCCGGTAAAAACAGATGGCCCTGTCCCCAAAGAACGATTGATGGAGTTGATTGATGCTGCAAAAAGGGTGAAGGTGATTCTTCCTGTACGGATCGGAGACGTTTTGATAAAAGATATAGCCGGGATTAAGGGTGTCAATCTGGTAGCAACAAAACCGGTGCCACATTAAAAAAGAAAGGGATGGGGGATTGCTGCCTATGCTTATCGCCCGCTCCCTTCCTTTTTCTTATTCCATTTGTTCCGGTTTTTGCGTTACGGTCTCCAGATATCGCGCAATTTCCTTCTGCTGTTCGGGAGTCTTCCATTTATAATAGGATGGAACAAACTCGCCATACATCGTCGCATCCTCAATCCTGTCTGTCCTGTCCATATTAATCACCCCTCGTTTTTATCTTCCCCGCGGCAGAACAAAATATTCTGACTTTATGAAATTAGTTGTTGCATTTTTATTCACTTTGATGTATAATAATTCTAAATTGCTTTTGGAGGTTTTTAGGTTGACGATAGAAGAGATAAAAAAATTGGACCAGACTTATTATATGAATACCTTTGGGGAGAGGATTCCCCTTTGCTTTGACCACGGCGAGGGAATCCGGCTGTTTGATTGCAGCGGACGGGAATACTATGATTTTTTTGCCGGGATTGCCGTCAATGCTTTAGGGTATGGCAACCGGGAGTTCACCGACAGCCTGTGCTCGTATTTACAAAACCATCTGCCTCACACTTCCAATCTGTATTATGTGGAAACGCAGGCTAAATTGGCTGAAAGGCTCGTACAATGCAGTTGTGCGGACCGGGTTTTCTTTGCAAACAGCGGCGCGGAGGCAAACGAGGGCGCGGTCAAGCTGGCAAGAATCTATCAATACAAAAAAAACAGGCCGCAAAAGAATAAGATCATTACTTTGATCAACTCCTTCCACGGCAGGACGATGGCAACCGTCGCTGCCACTGGACAGGAAAAATACCAAAAACCCTACCGCCCTTTGACACCAGGATTTGTACATATCCCTATCAACGATATCGACGCATTGAAGCGGGAGCTGGACGGAACCGTATGTGCTGTTATGGTAGAACCGATCCAGGGGGAAAGCGGCGTATATCCGCTGGAGGACGGCTTTGCTAAAACGCTTCGGAAGCTTTGCAGCGACGACGATATCCTGTTGATTTTTGACGAGGTGCAGACCGGTATCGGCAGGACGGGTAAGCTGTTCGCATACGAGCACTTTGGAATCGAGCCGGACATCTTTACATTGGCCAAAGCACTGGGGAATGGGATACCGGTTGGCGCTGTCTGCGCAAAGAATGAGGTTGCAAAGGCATTCTCGCCCGGAGATCACGGCAGTACATTTGGTGGAAATGGCTTTGCCTGCCAGGCGGGCCTTACGGTACTATCCATCATTGAAAAGGAAAAGCTGGTGCAAAATGCCGCAGAGGTCGGCGGCTATTTCAAAGAAAATCTGCAAAAAATACAATCTCCCCTGATTCAGCAAGTGCGGGGAGTCGGGCTGATGATAGGAATCGAATTGCAGGACGGCAAGGCAAAAGCGGCTCAGCAAGCCCTGCTGGAGAGAGGGTTTGTAACCGGATGCGTAGGAGAGAAAATCCTTCGTCTGCTGCCTCCTTTGATCCTGCAAAAGAGTGAAGCCGACCTTTTCACCGAGTGCTTTGAATCTGTATTGAAGCTGTTATAGGTGAATAATTATACAAATATAGTAAGGAGAATTGCTATGAAACATCTATTGTCCATTCATGACATCACCACGGAAGAGGTTCACAATATCTTGACCTTGACAGAGGAATTAAAACGGAAACAGAAAAAGGGAATTGCGCACCCCTTACTTGCCGGTAAGACGCTGGGGATGATTTTTTCCAAATCCTCGACCCGTACCCGTGTTTCCTTCGAGGTCGGCATGTACCAATTAGGTGGCCACGCGCTGTTTTTATCCTCCAACGACATCCAGCTTGGACGAGGTGAAACCATTTATGATACCGCCAACGTACTCTCGCGTTATCTGGATGGGATTATGATCCGCACCTTTGCACAAAGCGATGTGGAGGATTTGGCCAAATTTGGTTCAATCCCGATCATCAACGGTTTGACCGACCTACTTCATCCCTGCCAGGCATTGACCGATTTGTTTACGATCTATGAGCACAAAGGGAAGCTGGATGGCTTGAAGCTGGCCTATATTGGGGATGGCAACAATATGGCACATTCGTTGCTGTATGCCGGTGCAAAGGTGGGTATGAACGTATCGGTCGCTACGCCAAAGGGCTATGAGTGCCTGGATGAGATTGTAGAAAATGTCAAATCGGATGCGAAGCAGACAGGGGCAGTTATTGAGATTACAGATGATCCACAAAAGGCGATTGAGAGGGCCGATGTGGTTTATACGGATACTTGGGTCAGCATGGGGCAGGAGGAGGAAAAGGCAGAACGAATCAAAACCTTTATGCCGTATCAAATCAGTCAGGAATTGTTTTCACGGGCAGCGCAGGACGCTATTTTCATGCATTGCCTTCCTGCATACCGCGGACTTGAGGTAACGGAAGAGGTCATTGACGGGAAGCAGTCTGTTATTTTCGATGAGGCGGAAAACAGGCTGCATACACAAAAGGCGGTCATGGCGATCGTGATGGGGGGATAACACTATGTCATCAATTTCAGGTTTTGAGATACGCGAGGCTTCCTACGAGGATATTCCTGCTATCCAGGAAATCACCCGTGAGGCGTTTGAGAAATATATTGAGATGGCGGGAATCGACAACCATATTGAAGCGCTGGATGAGACTCACGACAGCATTAGAGCAGATATCGATCACAAACATGTTTTTGTAGCTTTTCTGGATGGTACTCCGGTGGGAAGCGTCCGGATAGAGATTTTAGAAAACAACACGGCGTATTTAAGTCGTTTTGGAGTCAGGCTTGACTATCAAAACAGCGGCATTGGCAAAGCATTGATGCGGGTGGTTGACAAGGTTATGTCGGAGGCAGGAGTCAAAAGGATTGTATTGCATACCGCCTCTAAGGTCACCTCTTTGGTTCGCTTTTATTATGCGCGCGGATTTTACATCGACTCGACCACCAAGGACAGGGGATATATACGCGCAATGCTGATCAAGGACTATGGACAGGAACAGCCTGTATTTGTCCAAAACAAAAGGAGATCAAGCAATTGATCTCCTTTTTCCTATTATTCAACAATATGTTCATGGTTATTAATATGATCCAGACAATATTCGTGATACCCACTACACTTGGAGCAATAGCGGAACTCCAAATCCGGGTCGTCCAGCACTGTCCGGTTGCATACCTCGCAGCGGTGCCGCACCACCTGCAAATGGGATGCTTTTTGCACCTTTTTTTGAAAACGTGCCTTGTTTTGTGAGGCGAATTTTCTTTGCCTGATCCGCCGGATAATATCGGTGCAGAAAAACAGGATGAAACTGACCACCCCTGCAAGCGCGTAAAGCTTCCCCGCAAGCGTAGGTTGGGTAATCACCGAATAGGCAATAAAAATCCAGTATACGGCCGAAATATATTTCATTTTGATTGGTATGATCATAAAAAGATAAATCGTATGATCCGGATATAAGTATCCAAACGCCAAAAACAG
>CABSMD010000083.1 GCA_902478725.1 uncultured Clostridia bacterium | reverse complement strand
TGCGCTGGAGAGGGGTAAAATTATCGGTCTGCTAGGGCCGAACGGAAGCGGAAAGAGCAACATTTCCGACGCGATCCGCTGGGTGTTGGGGGAGCAGAGCGTCAAGCATCTGCGCGGAAGCAAGATGGAGGATGTCATTTTTGCCGGCACACAGGCAAGAAAGCCTCTGGGATTTGCCGAGGTGTCGCTCACGCTGGACAATGCGGATAAGCAGATGGACATCGCTTTCTCTGAGGTGACTGTGACGCGGCGGGTATTCCGTTCGGGAGAGAGCGAATATTTTATCAACAAGGCCGCCTGCCGCTTAAAGGACGTCCATGAAATGTTTATGGACACCGGCCTGGGGCGGGATGGCTATTCCATCGTCGGGCAGGGAAAGATCGACGAGATTTTAAGCAGCAAATCGGAGGACCGCCGCCATATTTTTGAAGAGGCGGCGGGTATCTCAAAATATAAATACCGCAAGCAGGAGGCGGAGCGCAAGCTCATCAGCACGCAGGACAACCTTACCAGGCTGTTTGACATCATCAGCGAGCTGGAGGGGCAGATCGGCCCGCTCAAGCAACAGTCCGAAAAGGCGAAACGGTTTTTAGACCTGCGCGAAAGGCTGAAGGTACTGGAGGTCAACCTGTCTGTGGCAAACATCGAACGTCTGCGCGAATCGCTGGAGGAGATCAGCCGTGACGCAACGGCGGCCGGCGGACAGCTTGAGGAGGTCAAGCAGCTTTTGGACGCGATGGACGCGGAGATCGCGCGGCTGTATGAGGAGTCCAACGCCGCGGACGAGGGCGCGGCCGCCCTGCGCGAGGAGATCTCGGCGGACGAGGGCCGTGTTTCAATGCACGCAAACGAGATCAACATCTTTCAAAATACCATTGGACACAATACCCAGACGCAGGAACGTCTGGGTGAGGAGATCAAGGAAATCAGGCGCACGATTGAGGAGAATATGCGCGAGATTTCCTACAAAGAAGAGGATATCGCCGGGCTGAAAGAGGCCGCCGGCGCCAAGCAGGCCGAGATCGACAGCGCGTCGGTGGCGTTTGGCCAGGTTGAACAGGAGGTGCGCCAGAAGGAGGCTGCTGCCAGAGAGATTCGGGAGGAGCTTGCAGGCGCGGCTGCCTCCGTTTCTGAGCTGCGGGCGAGCCTGTCCAATACCGCCGCCCTGCGCGGCACCTATACCAGCCGTTTGGAAGAGCTTGCGCAGGAGATACAAAAGTACCGCGCGGCCGCGGCTTCCCACAAACAAAGGGAGCAGGAGCTAAGCGACGAGGCGGCCGCCTGTCAGAACAAGCTGGATGGCTGTGAAAAGGAGCTTTCCGAGCTGTCCGCAAAAAGGCAGGAGCTTGCTGACAGACAGAAGAAGATGGCGGCTGCCTGTCAGGAGCACCAATCCGCCCTGCGGGTTAAGCGTGATAAGGCGCGAATGCTGAATGAGCTGGAACGGGAGGGCTATCAAAAGGGCGTTCGCGCGGTCATGCAGGAGAAAACGCTGTCCGCTCTTGATATCCACGGGCCGCTTTCCAAGCTGATCACGGTAGATCAGGCGTATGTTCTGGCCATTGAAACAGCGCTTGGAAACGCCCTGCAAAACATTGTGACCGGGACGGAGGAGGACGCTAAGGCGGCGATTGCCTACCTCAAAAAGAATCGGCTGGGGCGCGTGACCTTTCTGCCGGTCTCCTCGGTGCGGGGACGTAAATTTGAGTTCAGGCTGGAGGGGGAGCCGGGCTATATCGGTATCGGCGCCGACCTTGTCAAGGCTGACGGCCAATACAAAAATATCCTTTCCAGCCTGTTGGGCGCGCTGGTGGTGGTGGACGGAATCGAGAACGCCATCGCGTTGGCCCGCAAATATTCCTACCGCTTCCGGATCGTGACGTTGGAGGGCGACGTGTTAAACGCCGGCGGCTCGACGAGGCGCGGGAGAGGCAGGAGGCGCAGCGGGGCGCGCTCATTCGCCTGGCCGCCGAACACCGGCACGCGGGTGAGCTGGCGGCGGCCGGAGAACAGGAGGCGGAGGAACTGGAACGATCCGCCGGCCAAATCCGCACCCGTATGAGCGAAATGCAGGAGCAAAGCGGGGCAAAGGAGCAGGAGCTGTCCGCCGCGGAGGAAAAGGCGGAAGAACTGGAACGGCGTCTGCAAGCCTTGCTTGCGAACGGTGAGGAGGCCACCGCCCGGCGCGAAGCGGCTGCCGATGGTCTCAACCGTATGAAAATGGAGCTTTTGGATACCAATAAGAACATAGAAATCGAGCAGGAACGCTTAAACACGATGCGCGCACAGATCACCTATGACACCACGCAGATCGACAATAAGCAAAAGCAGATTGAGGAGTTTGACGATAAAAATGAAGACTTAAATTCCGACATCGCTTTCAAACAGCAGCAGATGGAAGAAATCCGCGAGGAGATCGGGCAGAAAAAGGCGCGCCTGGAGGAACTGGTCGGACGGAAAAAAACGGTTCAGGAGCAGGTGCTGGAAAAACAAGCGCTCATGAAAGACAAGCGCGAGCAGCTCTTATTGTTACAGCAGGAATACGGCAGGATCGAGAACAAAAAAGAAAAGGCCGAGCTTGAGATCGACGCGATCATCAACCGCTTGTGGGAGGAGTATTCTCTCACGGTTACGACCGCGATGGAGTACAAGACCGATATTGGAAGTACCGCAAAGGCGCAGAAGGAAATTAACCAGTTAAAGAGTGAAATCGCTTCTTTGGGCAATATTAATATCGACGCGATCGAGGAGTATAAGCGTGTGTCGGAACGGTATGAGTTTTTGAGCACACAGCGCGAGGACCTAACCCAGGCGAAGGAGTCGCTGGAAAAGATTATCAAGGAGATGCAAGGCTTGATGAAAACGATCTTTTCCGAGCAATTTAAGGTTATCAACCTGTATTTCATGGAAACCTTCCGGGAACTGTTTGGCGGCGGCAGCGCGACACTTCGGCTGTCCGACCCCTCAGACGTGCTGGAGAGTGGAGTGGAGATCGACGTACAGCCGCCGGGTAAAAAGCTGCAAAATCTAATGCTGCTTTCAGGGGGCGAAAAGGCGCTGTGCGCCATTGCCATATTGTTTGCGATTATCAAGACGCGGCCGGCGCCGTTTTGTATCTTTGACGAGATTGAGGCCGCGCTGGATGATGTCAACGTATACCGCTTTGCGGATTATTTGAAAAAAATAAATGATAAAACCCAGTTCATCGTTGTAACCCACCGTCACGGCACGATGGAGGCGGCCGACCGGCTGTACGGCGTGACCATGCAGCAAAAAGGAATTTCACGGCTGATTGAGCTGAATATCGACGAATTGGAGCGGGCAGGACGATAAGAGAAACAAAATAGAACGGAGTGGATTGCATTGGGCTTTTTTGATAAGCTGAAACAGGGATTGACCAAAACGCGGGATAACTTTTCACAGCGGGTGGATGATATCTTCAAAACCTTCCAAAAGATTGACGAGGAGCTCTATGAAGAGCTGGAAGAAACGCTGGTGACCGCCGATGTGGGGATTAACACCTCCATGCAGATCATTGAGGAGCTGCGCGCTGCTGCCAAGGAAAAAAAGATTACGGATGGTGAGGCGCTAAAAGACGAGCTCAAGGAGATCATCTGCCGGATTCTGTCCGAAAACGATCAGGAACTGAGGCTGGACACCAAGCCGGCGGTTATTTTGGTGATTGGGGTGAATGGGGTCGGCAAGACCACCACCATCGGCAAGCTGGCCGCCCTTTTGAAGAACGAGGGCAAACGGGTGATGCTTGCTGCGGGGGATACCTTCCGCGCGGCGGCGATCGACCAGCTTGACATCTGGGCCGGGCGCGCTGGAGTGGACATGATTCGCCATCAGGAGGGCGCAGACCCCGGCGCGGTGGTCTACGATGCGGTGTGCGCCGCCAAGTCCCGAAATGCCGATGTTTTGATCTGCGACACCGCCGGACGTTTGCACAACAAGGCCAACCTTATGAACGAGCTTAATAAGATGTTCCGTATCATTGAACGGGAGCTTCCCGGAGCCTCCCGTGAGGTACTGCTGGTGCTGGACGCTTCGACCGGTCAGAACGCGCTGTCGCAGGCCAAGCTGTTTGCGGATACGGCGGACATTACCGGCATTGTGCTGACCAAGCTCGACGGCACGGCCAAGGGCGGCGTGATTATCGCCATCAGCGCCGAGCAGCAAATCCCTGTTAAGCTGGTTGGCGTGGGTGAGGGGATCGACGACCTGCAATATTTCAACGCGCGGGAGTTCACCGACGCGTTGTTTGAATAGGTTCGCAAACGTGCATATTGATTCGGCATTGCTTGTATAGGGATTTGTCTCTAAGATGTCGAAACGTTTTTGCCCCGCTGGGGCGGAAAGGAGTTTTATATGGGACTAAGCGGTAAAAAAGGGTTTTGGATCAAATTGTTTTTGGCAGTGCTCCTGCTGGTAATACTGATTGCAAGCTTTGCGGACTATTACTTTCAGTATGTGGAGATGCGTGAGATCGGAGAGCAGTATGTTCCGGTGTTCTGGACGAATTTTGGGGTAATGATCATCACCCAGGTGGTTTCCTTCGCACTGGCGTTTTTGTTGTTCTACCTGACTATGCGGATCGTCAAGCGTGTGAGCACCGCGGTAGGGATGACCGAGCTTTTCATCAACCGCAACTGGGTGAGCATCGTGCTGTCGCTGATCCTTGCCCTGCTTACGGGGACAGGGATGAAGAGCCTGTTGTATCAGAAATACCTGATGTTTGCCAACGCGACACAGTTTGGGATAACCGATCCGGTTTTTTCGCAGGACATTGGTTATTACATCTTCCAGCGTCCGTTCTGGATGACGGCGCTGAGCGCGCTGACCACCGTCTGGTTGCTGCTGACCGTGGTGACGGCGATCGCTTATTTTTTGCTGTACAACCGCACCTTTGAAGGCGATCTGGGCGGTGTATTCCGGCAGAAGCCGGTTATGCTGCACAACATCATCAATATTTCGGTGTTCTTTCTGCTCAAGGCGGTCAGCTACAAGTTTCAAGCGGAAAACATCCTGTATTCCTCGATCGGCGAGGTGCGTGGCGCGGGCTTTACCGAAACAAACGTCAATTTGCTGTATTACCGGATCGTGCCGTTCCTGCTGTTGGCTCTGGTCGTGGTTGCTATGATACTGCTGTTTCGGGGCAAGATTATCAAGCCGCTTGTGGTGATGGCGGTGTACCCGGCCCTGGCTTTTGTGGTAGTGCTGGTTGCCTCTGTGGTGCAGACCGTCTGGGTCAAGCCGAACGAGATCGCGCTGGAGAAGCAGTATCTGGGCTATAACATCGAGGCGACGCGGGCGGCGTATGACTTAAACGACATCGTATCGGATGAGTTTGCGGCGGATAACACACTGACCGCCGCCGACTTAGAAAAGCACCAGGGGACGATTGACAACATCCGTATCATCGATACCCAGGCGTCGCTTACGGTCATCAACCAGCTGCAGGCGATCCGCAATTACTATACCTTCAACGACTTTGATATTGCCCGCTACAAAATCAATGGGCGGGAAACGGCTGTCGGCCTGGCGGCACGTGAGATTGCCAAAAACAAGCTCGACCCGACCGCCAAATCCTATATCAACGAAAAATTTCGGTTCACCCATGGCTTCGGCGTGGTGATGAACCCGCTCAACGAGGTGACCACGCAGGGGCAGCCGGAGTTTTATATCAAAGACATTCCGCCCCAATCCCAGCTCGGTGTGCCGGAAGTGACGCAGCCGCGTATCTATTACGGCGAGAGCACCAATGACTATGTCTTTGTCAAAGCCAAGCAGGATGAGTTTGACTATGCTTCCGGCCAAAACGATGAGAATTACCGTTATGAGGGCGACGCGGGGCTGAAAATGAACTTTTTGAACCGGCTGATCTATTCCATCCGGTACGGTGACTGGAAGATGCTGATCTCCGACGTGATTGAGGGGGACAGCAGGATGCTGATCAACCGTAATGTCACCGAGCGTGTCAAAAAGATCGCACCGTTTTTCCATTATGACAACGATCCTTATATCATTGTCGACGGAAATGGCGGCTTAAAATGGATCATCGACGCCTATACCTATACAGCCGATTACCCTTACGCACAGAATATCGGTGAGATCGACGAAGACCTTTATTCCGCCAACTATATCAGAAACTCGGCCAAAGCCACGGTGGATGCCTACAGCGGCGAGGTGAAGTTCTATATCATGGATGGCGACGATCCGCTGGTCAAGACCTACCAGAAAATCTACCCCACTCTGTTCGAGCAGGGAGGACTGCCGGCGAATATCATGGAGCACACCCGCTATCCGGAGTATATCTTTAAAATCCAGGCGGCGATGTACCGCAAGTACCATATCCAAAACCCGGAGACTTTCTACACTAAGAACGACCTGTGGGCGTTTGCCAAGCAGAAGTATTTCGGGGATGAAACCATCGTGGAGATCGAGCCATATTATAACCTTGTCAACCTCAACAACATCGGGGAGGACAAGGAGGAAATGGTGCTGATGATCCCCTACACCCTTACCAACCGCGACAACATGGTGGCGTGGCTGGGTGTACGCTCCGAGGGGGACGCTTATGGGCAGATGGTGGTATACAACATGCCCAAGGACAAAAACGTGTACGGCCCATTGCAGATCGAGAACAAGATTGACAACGACCCCGTGATCTCCCGCGACATGTCGCTGTGGAAGCAGGGCGGTTCGACCGTCATTCGGGGCAACCTGATCGTCATCCCGATCGAGCAGTCGCTTCTGTACGTCGAGCCGGTCTATATCACCTCGCAGAACCAGGCGTCTTTGCCTGAGGTCAAGCGGGTGATCGTGGGCTACGGCGATACTATTGTGATGGAGCCGACCGTCGAGGAGGCGCTTAATAAGCTGTTCGGTACGGATTATGTACCATCCGGACAGACGGGCGGGAACGAAAACCAGCAGGCTGGGCAGCCTTCCGATCCCCAGACGCCTTCTGGCACACAGGCGCCGTCCTCCGGCGATACGCAGCTTGGCCGGATCACCGAGCAGTACAACAAAATGAAGGGATACCTTTCAAGCGGCGACTGGACGAATTTCGGCGCGGCGATGGAGGAACTCGACAAGCTGATCAATGAATACAGTCAGGGCGGCGGGCAATAATTGTGCAATTATTTTGCCAAATCCCCTTGACAAACTGTGAAAAGTATATTACAATTTGGTTTGTGTAAAGTGAGTCCACTTTACACAAACCTTTTTAAATGAGGCGGTACCAGATGAAAAAGGATTTTTTCGTCAGTGTTTTGTTGGACGCATACCAGAACCTGCTGACACCCAAGCAGGCCGACATCCTGAGCCTGTATTATAACGAAGACCTGTCGCTGGCTGAGATCACCGAGCATTACGATGTGACCCGCCAGGCGGTGCTGGATATTATCAAACGGGCGGAAAAGCAGCTGTACCATTATGAGGAACGTCTGGGATTGGCAAAGCGAACGGTGGCGTTTGGAGAAAAGCTCAGGCAGATTGCGGTGCTGGCCGGGGAGATCGTGCGGATTGAAACGGCGCATACGGTGATAAACGCGGATGTGGTGGGGCTGGCAAAACAGATCGTCGAGACGGCGGATAGTTTGGAGTGAGACTAGTATGGCATTTGAGAGTTTGGCCGATAAGCTCTCCCAGACCTTTAAGCGTCTGCGGGGAAAGGGCAAGCTGAATGAAAGCGATATCAAAGCCGCGATGCGCGAGGTCAAGCTCGCGTTATTGGAAGCGGATGTTAATTTTAAGATCGTCAAGCAGTTTATTGCTAGTGTATCCGAGCGCGCGGTCGGTGCGGAGGTGTTGGAAAGCCTCACGCCGGGGCAGCATGTGGTCAAGATCGTTAAGGAGGAGCTGACCAAGCTGATGGGGGAGGAGCCGGTGAAGCTCACGTTTTCTCCCAATCCGCCGAGCGTGTATATGCTGGTAGGCTTGCAGGGCGCAGGCAAAACCACGACCTGCGCGAAGCTCGCGGGCTTGCTGCGCAAAGAGGGGAAGCGTCCGTTGCTGGCGGCGTGCGATGTGTACCGCCCGGCTGCGGTTAAGCAGCTACAGGTGGTAGGCGGGCAGCTCGGCATTGAGGTGTACGCCGAGGAGGGGTCTACCGATGTGGTCGGGATCGCCAAAAACGCGCTCCGGCGGGCCAAATCGAACCTCAACGACGTATTGCTCATTGACACGGCGGGGCGGCTTCACGTGGACGAACAGTTGATGGATGAGCTTTTGCAGCTCAAGGAGGAGCTCAAGCCGCAGGAGATTTTATTGACTGTGGACGCGATGACTGGGCAGGACGCGGTCAACGTGGCGGAGAGTTTTCATGAAAAATTAGATATTGATGCGGTCATCCTGACCAAGCTCGACGGCGACACCCGCGGCGGTGCGGCGCTTTCCGTGCGGGCGGTGACGGGTCGGCCGATCAAATACGCCGGTATGGGTGAAAAGCTTTCCGACCTGGAGGTGTTTTATCCCGACCGGATGGCCTCGCGGATTTTAGGGATGGGCGATGTGCTCACCCTGATTGAAAAGGCGGAGCAGGCTTTTGATGAGAAGAAGGCGCAGGAGATGGAGGAAAAGCTTCGAACCGAGCGCTTCACCCTGAACGACTTTTTAGACCAGATGGACCAGATGAAGGACATGGGGCCGCTTTCCTCCATCTTGGAGATGATGCCCGGCGTGGACAAAAAAAAGCTGGCCGGTGTGGAAATCGACGACAAACAGCTTGACCGGGTGGGGGCGATCATCAAATCGATGACGACGGAGGAACGGGAGAATCCCGGCATTATCAACTCCAGTCGGAAACTGCGGATTGCAAACGGCAGTGGTGTTAAGGTAAGCGACGTCAACGCGCTGCTCAAGCAATTCGACCAGATGCGTAAGATGATGAAACAGTTTTCCAACCCCAAGAAGATGAAGCGTGGAAAGATGAAGTTCCCGTTCATGTAAAGGCTTATACACGCCCAAGTGGGCGTTGCTATAGAGATTTCATAGAGGAGGTGAAAATACGATGGCGGTTAAAATCAGGTTAAAGAGAATGGGCGCAAAAAAGACCCCGTTTTACAGGGTAGTGGTAGCGGACTCCAGATACCCGCGCGACGGCAGGTTTATCGAGGAGATCGGTACTTATAATCCGCTTTGCGATCCGGCCGAGGTCAATATTGACGGAGAAAAGGCTGCAAAATGGATGAAAAACGGCGCACAGCCGACCGATACGGTAAAGGCGCTGCTTAAAAAGCAGGGTATCATAGGCTGACTGTTACGCCGTATCCACTTACGTTGGATACGGCCCTGCGCTATTAATGCGCGGGAAAACTTTATCCGGAAGGTATGGATGATTATGAAAGAACTATTGTTGGTCATAGCAAAGGCGCTGGTGGATCATCCCGATGACGTTACCGTGACTGAGGTCGAAAAGGAGGCCGGCGAGATTACGCTGGAGCTTCGCGTCCACGAAGACGACATGGGCAAGGTGATCGGCAAGCAGGGACGGATCGCCAAGGCGATGCGCACGGTTATGAAATCGGCTGCAAACAGGGAGAGCAAAAAGGTTTCTGTCGATATTATATAGCCCGGTCCGGCG